>DATKSK010000030.1 GCA_035531755.1 Acidimicrobiales bacterium
GAGGCTAGGCCGAACCCTCCTAGGGAAGCGGGGGGGCGGCTGCGGCCACCATGGGGGCGACGAGCCGGGCCCCGGCTTCGGAACCCTCGAAGGGGGCGTCGCCGAAGGCGAAGATCCCGCCGTCGGAGGCCACCTCCCAGTACCCCTGGCCGGTGGAGGTCGGCGTCATGGCCACCACGGGACGGACGAGCGCCCGGCCGCCCATCGACCCGAAGAACCCGCCGCCACCGAAGGCGAAGACCCCGCCGTCGGAGGCCACCACCCAGTACCCCCCGCTCGGGGCGGCCACCATCGCCACCACCGGCTGGTTGAGCCACTGCCCGCCCATCGAACCCTCGAAGCGGGCGTCGCCGAAGGCGAAGACGCCGCCGTCGGAGCCCACCAACCAGTACCCGCCCCCGTCGCGGGTCGCAGCCATTCCCACCACCGGGCGGTTGAGCCGCTGGCCGCCCATCGACCCGAAGTAGCCGGCACCACCGAAGGCGAAGACTCCTCCGTCGGAGGCCACCGTCCAGTAGCCCTCGGGCGCGGGGGCCATGCCCACCATGGGTTGGGCCAGGTGCCGGCCGCCCATCGACCCGAAGTAGCCGGCGTCGCCGAAGGCGAAGACACCCCCGTCGGCGGCCACCATCCAGTAGCCGCCCCCGTCCGAGGTGCCGGCCATGGCGACGACCGGGGCCACCAGGCGCGTCCCCCCCATCGACCCGAAGAACGGGGCACCGCCGAAGCTGAAGACCCCGCCGTCGGAGGCGCTCGTCCAGTACCCGGCCCGTGGTGGCGGGGGTGTGGGCGGCGGCGGGAGCCCGGCAGGCCCGGCGAAGGCGTGCACCTGGGTGGACGACGCCGCCAGCAGCAGGCCGTCGGCCACCGTCGGCGTGGGGAAGTGGTTGGCCTCCGACCCCAGGGAGAAGTGCTGGACCATGTTCCCCGTGGAGGGGTCGAGCCCGTAGAGGGTGCCGCTGCCCGGCGCGATCGTCCACACGAGGCCCCCGGCCACGACGGCCGGGCCGCCCGAGCCCGTGTTCGTCTGCCACACGGCGTTGAGCTGGTTGGGAGCGACGGTGTCGGCCCTGATGAGGCCCCCTTGGCACGGCACGTAGACCGACGACCCGACGATGGCGTCGCCACCGTCGACGTCGTGCCCGGAGCAGAACGAGAACGACGCCCGCTGGCCGCCCACACCGCCCAGGCTCGACTGCGACAGCAGGTAGGCGGTACTGGACTTGCCGACCTGGAAGACGAGCCCGTTGCCGAGCAGCGCGGGCGCGCTCGAGCCCAGGTCGGCGTCACCGGCGTTGTCGATCCACCAGTTGCCGGGTGCGAAGGACTGCTCGAGCTGCATCGACGGTGACAGCTCGAGCACGCCGTCGCCGTTGTCGTAGGTTTGGCCCGACGACGTCACGGCGCTGTTGCCGGTGGCCACCCAGACGTTTCCCTGACCGTCCACGACCGGGGCGGCCCCGCCCATCCACACGGCGCCCTCGCGGTCGCCGGGGTTCGTGGCCACCTCGAACGACAGCTGGGCCCCCCCACTCTCCGGGATGGCGACCACCCAGCCGTGGTAGGTGCCGCAATCACCGTCGTTGCCGCCGAACCCCACGACGACGTTGCCGGCATCGAGCGCCAGCCCGGTCCGCTGGAGCTGGTCGAGCTGGTTGGAGCCCGGAAGATCGACGGCCTGGTGGAGGAGGACGGCCCCCGTGAACAGGTCGAGGCCGACCAGGAAGTGTTGGGCGGCGTTGCCACCAGCCTGCTCGTCGGTGACGGCGAAAACCTCGCCCCGGGCGGCGTCGATCACCGGCGTGCCCGTGATGCCGACCGTCGGGGAGATGTTCCCGCACGACAGGTTCCCGGACGGAACGGCCGGGGCCACGTGCGTCGACCAGATCACGGCACCGGTGTTGGCGGCCAGCTCGTAGACGGTGTCGTTCTCGGTGGCGACGACGACGCGGCCACCCTGCACGAGGGGCTCTCCGTAGACGGCGCCGTCGAGGCCGGCCGAGGACCACGCCGCGGTGGCCGGGCTCAGGTCTGTGCCGGTGGCGTCGACCCCCGAGCCGAGGCCGTCGTGGTGGTAGACGGTCCAGTTGGAGCCGAACACCGTGTGGGCCACGGCCGCCCTGCCGGCGGGGGCGGCGGCGCCGACCGACGGCAGCACGACGGCGATGCCGCACGCGGCGAGCGCCGGCAGACGGCGCCACCGAGGCGATCGGCGGCGCAGCGGCGGCAGAGGGCGCGGGCCCGTGATCGCCATCCCCCCATCCTGGCCGCCCCCACGCGCCCATGCGCGTACGGGGCACAACCGGGGGACAACTCGGGTCGGGTCAGATCAGAGGCGCTCGATGACCGTGCCGGTGGCGAGCGCCCCGCCGCAGCACATCGACACCAAAGCCAGGTTGGCGTCACGCCGCTCGAGCTCGTGGAGGGCGGTCGTGATCAACCGGCTCCCGGTCGAGCCCACCGGGTGGCCGATGGCGATGGCGCCCCCGTTCACGTTGACCTTGTCCCAGTCGATGCCGTGGACCTTCTGCCACGAGCACACCACCGACGCGAAGGCCTCGTTGACCTCGAAGATGTCGATGTCGTCCGCCGTCATGCCGGCCTTGGCCAGCACGCGCTCGGTGGCGGCGATGGGGCCGTCGAGGTGGTAGTAGGGGTCCGACCCCACGAGCACCTGGGCGACGATGCGCGCCCGGGGGCGCAGCCCCGCCGCGGCGGCGCGCTCCTCGGACATCCACAGCACGGCGGCGGCGCCGTCGGAGATCTGTGACGAGTTGCCGGCGGTGTGCATGCCGTCGGGAAGCACCGGCTTCAGGGCGGCCAGGCCCTCGGCGGTGGTCTCGCGCAGGCCCTGGTCGCGTTGCACGATCTGGCGCTCCCCGGTCGGCCCCTCGGGCCCCACGACCGGTGCCTCGACGGCGAACACCTCGCGGTCGAAGCGCCCTTCGGCCCAGGCGCGGGCGGCCTTCTCCTGGGAGGCGAGCCCGAGCGCGTCGACGTCGGCGCGGGTGATGCCGTACTTGGCGGCGATGCGCTCCGCCGCGCCGAACTGGTCGGGCATGTCCCACGGGAAGTCGTCGGGCCGCGAGCTGCCCGGACCGTTGATGGCGTTGGCGCCCAGGCCGACGCGGCTCATGGCCTCGACCCCGCAGGCCATGCCGACGTCGATGGCGCCCGCGCCCACCAGGTTGGCGACGAAGTGGTTCGCCTGCTGCGCGGAGCCGCACTGGCAGTCGACGGTCGTGGCGGCGGTCTCGAAGGGAAGGCCCTGGCTCAGCCACGCCGTGCGAGTGACGTTGGAGGCCTGCTCCCCCGCCTGGGTGACGCAGCCGCCCACGATCTGCTCGACCTCGGAGGGCTCGATCCCCGCCCGCTTGACCACCTCCACCTGCGCGCTGGCCAGCAGCTCGGCGGCGTGGAAGCCTGACAGCAGCCCGTTGCGCTTGCCGATCGGGGTGCGCACCGCCTCGACGATCACCGGTCGTGCCATCTGCCTACCTCCGCGTCATCCGGGCCGTGCGCGTCCGTGCGCCTCATCCGGGGGCCAAGTATAGAACGTGTTCTACGTACGCCGCCCGGCGGCGCCCGGCGGCGCCCGGCGGCGCCCCCGTCCCCGAGGGTTCGGTGGAAGGATGAGGACGTGCAGGTCACCATCATCGGCGGGGGCAGCTACCAGTGGGCACCCACGCTGATCACCGACCTCCTCGGCACCCCGTCACTGGCGGGGATGCACCTGGTCCTGGAGGACATCGACCCGGCACCGCTCGAGAAGATGGCGGCGATCGCCGGCATCGCCGACGACAAGCTGGGCGCCAAGTCCACGGTGTCCACCACGACCGACCAGCGCCGCGCGCTGGAGGGCGCCGACTTCGTCGTGGTGACGATCTCCACCGGCGGGTTCGACAGCATGGCCGTCGACCTCGACGTGCCCGCCCGCCACGGCATCCGCCAGTCGGTGGGCGACAGCGTCGGACCAGGCGGGATCAACCGGGCCCTGCGGAACATCCCCGTCCTGGCCGGTATCGGCCGCGACATGGAGGAGATCTGCCCCGACGCCTGGCTCCTCAACATCACCAATCCGATGACCACGCTCACCCGCACGGTGTGCCGGGAGACCTCGGTGAAGACGGTCGGGCTGTGCCACGAGGTGGGCAACTTCGCCATGGTCCTGGCGATCGCCTTCGGCAAGCCTCATACCGCCATCCGCCCGGTCGTGGCCGGCGTCAACCACTTCCCGGTCATCTGCGACCTCGAGATCGACGGGGCGGAGGGCTTCGCGCAGATCGCCGAACTGGTGGACGAGCTCGGCGGCCTCGACGCCATCGCCCCCGACCCGGCGCGCCCCGAGCCCGAGCCCTTTACCAAGCTCGACTTCGCCGTGCACCACGTGCTCAAGCTCGCCATGCTCGACCGCTACGGCGCGCTGCCCGGCGCCAACGACCGCCACCTGGCGGAGTTCGTGCCGTCGGTGCTCACCGAGGCGTCGGGGTGGGGGGCGGCGTGGGGCATCGAGCTGACGTCGATCGCCCAGCGCCAGAAGCACCAGGACGAGTACGTGGCCGGGGTCGACGACGTGCTGGCCGGCAAGGAAGAGCTCCCGACCTGGGACTCGGGCGAGCTGGTGGCGCCGGTGATCGACTCGCTCGTGACCGGCACCCGGCGCGAGCTGCCGCTCAACCTCCCCAACACGGGTCAGTGCCCGGACCTCCCGCTCGACGCCGTCGTGGAGTCCATGTGCGTGGTGGACGGTGACGGCATGCGCGGGCGCGACGTGGCCCGGCCGCCCGCGGCACTGGCCGAGCTGCTGCGGCGCCACGCCGCTGTCCAGGAGATGACGGTGGAGGCCGGGCTGAGCGGCGACCGCGGCCTGGCCCACGCCGCCTTCGCCCTCGACCCGCTGGCGGGCCGGGGCGACCTGCACGACACCGAGACCATGGTCGACGAGCTGCTGGCGGGGACCGCACAGTGGCTCCCGCAATTCGCGTGAGCCCGATTCGCGTGAAGGTCGGCTTCGTCGGGTTGGGTGCCATGGGCCTACCCATGGCACGGAATCTCGTGGAGGCCGGGCACCATGTGACGGTGGCCTCGCGCAGCCGACCGCCGGTCGACGAGGCCGTGGCCTTCGGCGCAGCCGACGGTGGCACCCTCACCGACGTGGCCGCGGCCAGCGAGGTCCTCGTCCTGTGTGTCCCCAGCTCCCCCGACGTCGTGCAGGTGGTCGACGCCGTGCTCCCCGCCCTGGGCCCGGGCACCATCGTGGTCGACTGCTCCACCATCGACCCCGACGTCGAGCGGGCGCAACACGAGCGCGTCAACGCCACCGGCGCGCGCTACCTCGACGCCCCGGTGTCGGGCGGCACCGTGGGCGCCAAGAACGGGACCCTGACGCTGATGGTGGGCGGCGACGAGACGACCCTGGCGGATGCCACGCCCGCTCTCCAACCCATGGCCGGCCTCATCGTGCACGTGGGCGGCCCGGGGATGGGCCAGGTCGTGAAGCTCTGCAACAACCTGATCTACGCGGCGCAGATGGTGGCCACGGCCGAGGCCACCGCGCTGGCGGTTCGCTCGGGGGTGGACATGGCGAAGCTCCTCGAGGTGCTGCTCCACTCGACCGGCGACTGCACCGCCGTGCGCACGCGGCTGCCGGTCCCCGGCGTGGTCGCCGACAGCCCCGCCTCCAACGGGTGGAAGCCGGGGTTCATGACCGACCTCATGGCGAAGGACCTCGACCTCGCCCTGTCGTACGGGGCCCGGGCCGGCGTCCCCATGACCACCACCGCCACGGCGCGCCAGGCACTGACGGCGGCGGCGACGGCCGGGTTCGGGCGCGAGGACTTCTCGGCGTTGGCGAAGGTGGTGCTCCGCCTGGCCGGCGTGGAGTGAAGCGGGCCCCGATGGGCGCGCTCGAACCTCCCGTGGTCATCCTCGCCGCCGACCACCGCGCCCGGGGGGTCATGACGGTCGAGCACTACGCGCGCTACCTGGACGCGCTGCGCGCCGCCCTGCCGAGCTGCGACGGGGTCCTGGCGAGCACCCAGCCGCTGCGCGACCTGGCGGCCGTCGGCGCGCTCGGGCCCCGGCACCGCACGTACCTCTCCATCAACCGCACAGGACTGGCGGGGAGCGTGTTCGAGCTCGATGATCGTCTCGTGGCGAGCGTAGCGGGCGCTGCGGCCGAGGGATGGACCGGCGTGAAGCACATGACGCGCATCGACCTGTCGGACTCCATGACGGCGCCGGCCCTCGAGCTGCTGGGGCGGGTGCTGGAGGAGGCGCGTGCCGCCGGACTGGAAGCGCTCGTCGAGCCGTTGTCGTGGCGCGACGGGCACGTGGCCCGTGACACCGACTCGATCGTCCTCGCCGCCGTGGTCGCCCACGACATGGGCGCGCCCGTGCTCAAGGTGCCGGTCCCCGACGCCGCCCCGGGCGCAGCGCGCGTCGACGCCGTGGCCCGCGTCGTGGCCAGCGTCGGGGTGCCCGTCCTGTTCCTCGGTGGGCCTCGCGTCGAGCCCGCCGGGGGGCGTCGCGGCACGGCAGGCGACGTGCGCGGCGCCAGGGAAGCGGTGCTGGCCGAGGTGCGCGACGCCATGGACGGCGGCGGTGCCGGGCTGGCGGTGGGGCGCGTCGTGTTCCAGGACCCCGAGCCGGGGGTCATGGCCGGTCTCGTGGCCGACGCCGTCCGGGGATGATCCTGACGATCGACCTCGGCACCAGCGTCACCAAGGCGGCGCTGTGGCGGGACGACGGCCTGGCCGCCGTCGGGCGGGCACCGCTCGAATGCCAGTACGGACCCGGCAACCGCGTCGAGCAGGATCCGGGGTCCTGGTGGCCCTCCGTCGTGGCCGCGTGCGAGGCGGCCCGGGCCGGCGCCGGTGGTCGCGGTCGTGGTCGTGGTCGTGGTCGTGGCGATGCGGTGCGGGCGCTGGGCTTCTCGGCGGCACGGCAGACGTTCGTCCCTGTGTCGGCGGCGGGGGTGCCGCTCGGGACGGCCATGGTGTGGTCGGACCGGCGGGCGGGCGCCGAAGCGGCGGCGCTGGCGGCATCGTGCGGGGGCGCGTCGCCGGTCCGGGAGCAGACGGGCGTCGTGCTCGACGCCGCCTCTGTGGCGGCCAAGGTGGCGTGGCTCGAGCGCCACGAGCCGGAACGACTCCGCCAGGCCCGGTGGCTGCTGTCGCCCCGGGACCTGCTGGCATGGCGGCTGACCGGCGAGGTGTGCACCGACCGCACCCTGGCTTCGGCGACCGGGATGTACGACGACACCGGTCGGGCGGTGCCGGCGCTCGTGGGCGATTCGGGCGACCGGCTCCCGGCGGTACACCCGTCGGACAGCGTGGTCGGCGCCCTCCTCGCTGGCCCCGCCGCCGAGCTCGCCCTCCCCCCCGGCATCCCGGTCGTCATCGGCGCGGGCGACCGCGCCTGCGAGGTCCTCGGGGCGGGCGCCTCGGCCGAGCGGCCGATGGTGTCGTGGGGGACGACGGCGAACGTGTCGGTGCCGGCGGCACACCGCCCCCACCCGGCTCCGGATGCCATGATCGTCACGCGTGGCGCGCTGGGCGGGTGGCTGCTCGAAGGAGGCCTGTCGGCCGCGGGATCGCTCGTCGCCTGGCTGGCGCGCCTGACGGGGCTCGACGCCGACACGCTGTTGGCGCGGGCCGCGGTGAGCCCACCGGGGGCACGTGGCGTCGTCGCCCTGCCGTGGTTCGGTGGGGCGCGCGCCCCCTGGTGGCGCGACGGGGCGCGCGGCGCGCTGACGGGCCTTTCCCACGACCACGACGCCGGCGACCTGGCGCGCGCCGTCGTCGAGTCGGTCGCCTGGGACGTGGCGCGGTGCCTCGGTTCGGCACACGGGTCGTTCGAGGGGCTGGTCCTCGGCGGGGCGGGCGCCGCCGCCGCGGTGTGGGTCGACGTCCTCACCGCGGTGACGGGCCTGGCGGCGAGCCGTCGACTGTCGGGGGAGGCGGCTTCGGCGGGCGCGGCGATGGTGGTCGCCCGCGCCGTCGGCTCGCCGCTCGATCTCGACCGCTTCGACCCTGTCGTCGCCGAGACGCACCCCGACGAGTCGTGGGCCGAGCGCTATCGCGCCCTGCGCCCGCGTGTCGACGAGGCCGCCACGGCGATCATCGGGATCGGGGCCCGGGACGGGGACGGGGCCGGGGCCGGGGCCGGGGGCGGGGACGGGGCCGGGGGCGGGGAGGTGGGCCCGTGAAGCACGTCCGGCTCGAGTACGGCCGACACGGCCTCGTGGCCGAGGTGCCCGACGACGCCGTCGTGGTGACGGCCACCGACCTGCCGGGGCTCCCCGACGAGGCCGGCGCCGTCGTGGCCGCGCTGCGTGCGCCGGTGGCCGGGCCGTCCCTCGACGAACTGGTCGGGGCGGCTCGGGGCGCGACGGCGCGTCCGCGTGTGGCCGTGGTCTTCCCGGACGTGACGCGGCCCATGCCCAACCGGACCGTGCTGCCTCCGCTCCTGGCCGAGCTCGAGCGGCTCGGCATGGGGCCCGAGCACGTGGAGCTGCTGTGCGCCACGGGCACACACCGCGTGGCGACGCCCGACGAGATGGTGGAGCTGATCGGTCCCGAGATCGCCCGCCGGTACCGCGTCCACCAGCACCGCGCCGGCGGGGCCGGGCCGGCGCCGGCCGACACGCACGTCGAGGTGGGGCGGGTCGACGGGGCTGCGGTCCGGCTCGACCGCCGCTACGTCGAGGCCGACGTGCGCATCCTCACCGGGTTCGTCGAGCCCCATTTCTTCGCGGGCTTCAGCGGCGGTCCCAAGGGCGCATGCCCGGGCCTGGCCGCGCTGGAGACGGTCCTCGAAGCGCACAGCCCGGCCCGGATCGCCGACCCCAGGGCGACGTGGCTCGTCACCGAGGGGAACCCCGTCCACGACTTCGTGCGGTCGGCCGTGGCGCTGGCCCCGCCGACGCTTTCGCTCGACGTCGCCATCAACGGCACGCGCCGGATCACCGCGGTGTTCGCCGGCCCGTTGCCCGACGGACACGCGGCGGCCTGCCACTTCGTCGAACAGACGGTGGTGCAGCACGTGGACGACCGCTTCGACGTGGTCCTGAGCACGAACGGCGGCTACCCGCTCGACCGCAACCTGTACCAGGCGGTCAAGGGCATGGCGGCGGCCGAGCGCGTCGTCCGGCCGGGCGGGACGATCGTCATGGCGGCGGCGTGCACCGACGGCACCCCCGGCGGCGGCGCATTCGCCCGCCTGCTCGGCGGCGCCCGCGGGCCCGACGCGCTCGACACCGTCGACGGCCCGTCCGAGACGGACCGCTGGCAGACGCAGGTGCTGGGCCGCGTCCTGCGGCGGGCGGACGTGTGGATACACGCCGAGGGCCTGGCCGAGGACGAGGTGCGGGCCGCGTTCCTCCGCCCCGTCGCCGACGTCTCGGCTGCGGTGGCGGAGGCCCTCGGTGCCGCGGGGCCGGGCGCCCGCCTGTGCGTGCTGCCCTTCGGCCCGCTCACCGTCGCCTCCGCTCCCTGATCAGGGCCGCATCGCCCGGGTTCTCTCTGTCTGACGCACGCGTCAGGGATTAGCGTGAGGCGGCAATGTCGGGAACGGGTGAGCGGCTCGTCGGGGAGGGGGCAGCGGCCCTGTACGGCGGGGACGAACCGCTGTTCGCGTTCACGGTCCCCGACGAGCTGCTCCAGGAGGCCGTCAGCAAGAGCCGGCACAAAGAGGCGATAGCCGACGTCGCCCTCATGCCCGGTGTCGGAGAAGGCAAACCGCCACCCCTGCGGGGGATCCTGCGTACGAGCGGCTACGCCCCACTCGTCCTGCTCACCCTGGCGGCCATCGTCCCGAACATGTTCGGCCAGGGCATCAACCTGATCGGCAACAACCTCGAGCAGTCGTTCCACCTCCACGATGCCGGCCTCGGGGCCGTCGCCTTCGTGGCGTCCGTGGCCCAGCTGCTGTGGGCGGTGCCCCTCGGCCTGTGGGCCGACCGTGGCAGCCGCAAGCTCGTGTCGGCCCTGGCTCTTCTCGTCTTCGCCGTGCTGGCCCCGCTCATGGCGCTGGCCCCCAACGTGTGGTGGTTCGTCGTGTTGTACCTGCTGGCCGCGGTCGGAAGCGCGGTGAACAACACGGTGCACAACTCCTACCTCGCCGACGCCTACCCGACCGAGGGGCGCAGCCGCGTCTTCAGCTGGCACTACCTCAACGACCCCGTCGCCCAGACCCTGGGCATCCTGGTCTTCGGGGGGATCGTGGCGCTGACCAACAACTGGCGGTGGGGTTTGGCGGTGGGGGCGGCAGGCATCCCCATCGGGCTGCTGCTCTTCACCATCAGGGAGCCCGACAAGGGCACCAACGAGTCGAGCCACATCCTGAAGGCCTCGGGCATGGACATCCACTCGGAGCAGGAGCACACCCCCCGCGTCCTGCTGGGCCCGGCCATCACCCGCCTGCTGCGCATCCGCTCGCTCTACTACGAGCTGGTGGCCGTGGCGGTGCTGGGCTTCGTCGGAGTCAGCGCGTCGCTGTTCGGCAACCTTTATTTCGTGCGCGTGTGGCATCTGCACACTGCTGACCGCAGCCACGTCTACGCCATCATCGGGTTGAGCGCCTTCATCGGGCTCCCGATCGCCTACTCGGTCGGGGACAGGCTCTTCCGCCGCAACCCGCAGGCACCATTGATCCTGGCAGGGGCCAGCATCACCGTGTACGGCCTCCTGTTCACCGTGTCGCTGTACATGCCGAGGCTGTGGCTGGTGGTGGCGTTGCAGTTCCTCGCCAACGCGGCCGTCGCACCGATTGCCATCGCCATCTTCCAGACGCTGGCGGCCACGGCCCCGCCCGAGATGCGGTCGATCTGTTTCGCCATGTTCGGCGTCTACTCGGCCGTGTTCGGAGGGTTCGCGGGGGGCATCATCCTCGGCGCCATCAGCGATGCCAGCAACGTCACGACGGCGCTGACGTTCATCGGGCCGGTGTGTGCGCTCGGCGGTGCGCTGCTGGTGGTGGGGTCACGCTTCGTCCGCCGGGACATCACCCTCGTCATCGAGGACGTCCTGGAGCGGTACGCCGAGGGCAAGCGCCGGCAGTCCGGCGGGGCCATCCCTGCGCTGCAGATCCACAACATGGACTTCTTCTACGGGACGCAGCAGGTCCTCTTCGACGTCAACCTCGAAGTGCCCGAGGGTGAGATCGTGGCGCTCCTCGGCACCAACGGCGCCGGGAAGAGCACCTTGCTGCGGGCCGTGTCGGGCCTCGACCACCCCCACCGGGGCGTGATCCGCATCTTCGGGACCAACTGCACCTACCTGGAGCCCGAGCAGGTCATCGATCTGGGCGCAGCGCTGCTCGTCGGCGGCAAGATGACGTTCCCGGGCCTCACCGTCCGGGACAACCTGCGCATCGGCGAGCACTCCTTCCGCCGCGAATTGCCCAGGGCCCGGGCCGCGTTCGACGACGCCATCGGGCTGTTCCCCGAGCTCGAGGCGCGCATCGACCAGCCGGCGGGCACGCTGTCGGGAGGCGAGCAGCAGATGCTCGCCCTGGCGCGCGTCATGATGACCAAGCCCCGACTGCTCTTGATCGACGAGCTCGCCTTCGGCCTGGCCCCGATGACGGTGGAGCGGCTCATGGGGATCGTGAGGCGCGTGAACGCCGAGGGCGCCACCGTCGTCCTCGTCGAGCAGAGCGTGAACCGCGCCATGACGCTCGCCGAGCGCGCCTTCTTCCTCGAGCGTGGTGAGGTTCGGTTCGACGGCTCGATCTCGGAGCTCCTGGGGCGCGACGACCTCCTGCGGCCCGTGTTCCTGGCCGGGGCGGGTGGCGACGCATGATCGCCGTGTCCCTCCCCCCGTCCGTGATCCTCGAGGGAGCGATCCTCGGGCTCAACTACGGGCTGCTGGCGGTCGGCCTGGCACTCATCTACCGGACCAGCCGTGTCGTCAACTTCGCCCAGGGACAGCTGGGCGTGGTGGCGGCCGTCTTCCTCGTCAAGCTCTACTACGACTTCGGGATCGACTACTGGGCCGCGGCGGTGGCGGCCATCGGCCTGGCGGCCGGGGCCGGTGCGCTGTCCGAGCTCGTCCTGCGCCGCCTGTTCGCCCGTCCCCGCGTCATGGTCATGGTGGCCACGATCGGGCTGTCGCAGGTCCTGTTCCTCTTCACGCTCTTGCCGTTCATCCGCCCCAAGAAGCTCTTCCGGGCCTTTCCGGTCCCGGTCAGCTGGTCGTTCCACATCGGGACCTTCCTCTTCCCCCCCGGCGACGTCCTGACGCTCATCGTGGCGCCCGTGGTCGCCCTCGGCCTCGCCGCCTTCATCCGCTTCTCCCCGTGGGGCCTGGCCATGCGGGCGTCCGCCGAGAACATGGAGTCGGCGCGCCTGTCGGGCGTCTGGGTCCGACGCACCTCCACCGTCGCCTGGACCATCGCCGGCGCGCTGTCGGCGATCACCGCCATCCTGGCCTCGCCCGCCCAGACGAGCGCCCTCACGCAGGTTCTCAGCCCCGGGCTCCTCCTCCTGGCCCTGCTGGCCGCCCTGCTCGGCGCCATGGTGAGCCTGCCGGTGGCCTTCGCCGCCGGTGTGGGGGTCGGCATCGTGCAGGACCTCCTGCAGTGGAACATCACGAACCCCTCCACCGGGACGGCCACCGTCGAGCTGATCCTCTTCGTCCTCCTGCAGGCCGCCCTGCTGGTACGGGCGGCGTCGCTGCAGAAGGGCACGCGCACCGCCGAGCGCACGTCGTGGATGTCGGGGACGATGTCGTTCCGGCGGGTGGGTGAAGGGCTGCGCGACCGCGTCGGGACCGCCGGGGTGCTGGCCACGGTGGTGGTGGCCGCGTTGCTGCCCCTGACGTTGAGCGTGGGGCGCTCGTTCCTCATGTCGCAGATCTGCATCTACGGTGTCATCGCCCTTTCCCTGACGGTGCTCACCGGGTGGGCCGGCCAGGTGTCGCTGGGGCAGTTCGCCCTGGTGGCGGTGGGGACGGACATGACCGCCCACCTCGGGTCCGGCATGCCCCTCGTGCTCCTCCTGCCGTTCGCGGGGGTGGTGACGGCAGTGGTGTCGGTCCTGGTGGGGCTCACCGCCCTGCGCATCCGCGGCCTGTACCTGGCCGTGAGCACGCTCGGGTTCGCCCTGTTCATGCAGACGTCGGTGCTGGCCACCCCGTGCTGGACCGTGCCGCTCCTGCACCGCAGGATCTGCTCGGGCCTGCCTGATCCCCAGTCGACGCTGATCGCGCGCCCGACGCTGTTCGGGCTCGGGCTCACCTCGGAGCGCGCCTTCGCCTGGTTCTCCTTGGCGGTGCTGGTGCTGTCGGTACTCATGGTGCGGGTCTGGCGCGACAGGGGCATCGCCCGCCGGTTGATCTCCGTGCGCGACAACGAGGTGGCCGCCGGCGCGGCGGGCATCCCCATCATCCGCACGAAGCTCATGGCCTTCGCGCTGTCGGGGTTCATGGCCGGCTATGCCGGGGTGTGCCTGGCCTTCGCCACGGAGCGGTTCAGCACCGACACCTTCGACCCGACGTTCTCGATCCTGGTGGTCTCGATGGTCGTGATCGGCGGCCTCGACTCGATCCCCGGCGCGCTGCTGGGGGCGGTGTACCTCGTCGGGCTGCCCGCCGTCTTCGGGACCACCACGACCATCCAATTCCTCACGAGCGGCATCGGGCTCATGGCGTTCATCCTCTACCTGCCGGGTGGCATGGCCGAGGTGATGCACCGGCTGGGGGACCTCGTCACGGCCGGCGTGGTCCGACGCAAGGCCCGGTGGCGGGGTGGGGCGCCGGCGGGGATCGGTGGGAGGGGCGCCGCGCCCGACGCCCGGATGTCTCCCGCCACGGACGCCGGGACCGTGGCCGAGGCCACCACGTGAGCCCGAAGGCCGAGCACGAGGGGCCCGCCCGCCTCGAGATCCGCGACCTCGTCGTGGCGTTCGGCGGCCTCCGGGCGGTCGACGGTGTGAACGTCACCGTCGAGCCGGGCTCGATCGTGGGCCTCATCGGGCCCAACGGATCGGGGAAGACGACGCTGCTCGACGCCGTATCCGGCCTGGTGGTGCCGGCGCCGGGGACCCTCCTCCTCCTCGACGGCGAGGACCTCGCGGACTACCTCCCCGAGGAGCGCGCCGCGCTCGGCGTGGTCCGGTCGTTCCAGGACTGCCGGCTGTACCCCGAGCTGAGCGTGGAAGACACGTTGCTGCTGTGCGAGGACGCCCGGCGGCGGGTGGGCGTGCTGTCGACGACGCTCCAGATGCCCTGGGCGCGCCGGTCCGAGCGCGATAAGCGGCGCGCCGTGGACCGCGCCATCGCCTCGTTCGGGCTGGAGCGCTTCCGCCACCATATGACCGGGCACCTCTCGACGGGGACGCGGCGGGTGGTCGACCTGGCGTCCATCGTCCTCGCCGGCCCTCGCCTTCTCCTCCTCGACGAGCCCACGGCCGGGATCGCCCAGCGCGAGGCCGAGGCGTTCATCCCGCTCCTGCGCCGGCTCCACGACGTGACCGGCGCGACCATCCTCCTCGTCGAGCACGACGTCCCGCTCGTGTTCGAGTTGTGCTCGACCGTGGTGGTGATGCAGACGGGGACGGTCGTGGCGTCGGGGAGCCCCGACGTGGTGCGCGAGGACCCCCGTGCGCTGGCCGCCTACCTGGGGGCGAGCGACGAGGCGCTTCACGTCACCGGGCCGGTCCACACCCCGGGCCCGGCGGGCACGACGCCCTGACGGCCGTCCCAGGCGCTACAGGCGGGCGGGGCCGAAGGGGCGGTCGCCTCGCAGCGTGACCCGGTGGGCGATGCGCAGTGCCTGCCCGTAGTCGTCGAGCGCGTAGTGGAGCGTCGCCCGGTTGTCCCAGAATGCCACCGCGCCCACCTCCCACCGGTACCGGCAACTGAATTCGGGCCGTTGGCAGTGGCGGTACAGCATGTCGAGGAGGGAGTCGCTCTCGATCTTGGAGACGCCCTCGACGAAGCGCGTGAACTGCGAGTTGACGAACAGGCCGTTGCGCCCCGTCTCGGGATGTGTCCTGACCACGGGATGCGACACCGGATAGAGCTTCTCGTGCCACGTTCCGTCCCACTCGTAGCCGCCCTTGGCGTCGACGTCCGCCGCGAACCACGGGTCGTGGTGCCAGGCCACGAGCGTGTCGCACAGGGCGCGCACCGGCTCGGACAGCGCGTCGTAGGCCGCCTGCAGGCTGACCCACATGGTGTCGCCCCCGACGTCGGGTGCCTCGCGCATGTGGAGGATCGAGCCGAGCGGCGGGGTCTCCAGGAAGGTGACGTCGGTGTGCCACCACGACGCGCGGTCCTCCCGGCCGTCGATCGGCAGCACCTCGGGATGCCCTTCGAGGGAGGGGATCACGGGGTGCGCCGGCGTGACCTCGCCGAACTGCCTGGCGAAGTCGGCCTGCTTCTCCGGGGAGAGGTCCTGTCCGGGGAAGAACAACACGAGATGCCGGCACAGCGCGGCACGCACCTCCGCCACGACCGCGTCGCCCAGCGGCTTGGAGAGGTCGAGCCCGCGCACCTCGGCGCCCACGTTCGGTGAGACCGCCCTGATGTCGAGCCCCGTCGCCACGTCCACGCCGACAATGGTGCCCCAGGCCCGACCCCGCCACAAGCAGCCCCGGGACGCATATCGTGTGGCGCACGGGCGGACGGAAGGGGCGGAGGATGGCGAGCGGGCGTCCTGGGGCGGTCCTGAAGCGGTCCTGGCGTCGACTGCGCCGCCGGCCTCCCGGCATGCAGGTCGGGGCCCTCGTCCTGGTCCTCGCCGTCGTGGGCGGTGCCGTCTACGGGGTCACGGCCGGCACGTCCTCGAGCACGTCCTCGAGCACGGGCTCGAGCGGGACGACGAGCGGCGGTGCCGGGGCAGGTTCGGGCGCCAACGGGTTGGGCGCACCGAGTGGTGTCGGCGTGAACCAGGCGTCGACGAGCAGCCGGGGCGTGACCGCGACGTCGATCAACGTGGCGTTCCCCGTGTCGAACCTGACGTCGCTGGCGTCGAACTTCGGCTTCGCCGGTGACACCGAGTTCGCCGCCCAGCCCGCCGCCATCCACACCTTCGTGAACGCCGTCAACGCCGCCGGCGGCATCAACGGCCGGAAGATCAACCCGATCATCGTGCATTTCGACCCGACCAGCGAGACGAACATGCGGTCCCTGTGCAAGCAGTGGACCGAGGGGAGCCCCCCTGTCTTCGCGGTGATCGACGGGATCGGGTCGTGGACCGGTGACAACGAGCTGTGCGTCACGCAGGAGGGGCACACGCCGTTCATCGGGCAGTGGACGACGGTGACCAACTGGACGCAGCAGGGCGCTCCCTACCTATGGTGGACGGGCCCAGACCAGTCGCAGATCCTCAGCACCGTCGTGGCCTGGGGCACGAACTCGGGCCTGCTCGGAAACTCGCCGAGGGTCGGCATCGTGGCGGGCGACCGCACGAGCGACCAGGTGGCCCTGAACCAGTACCTCTTGCCCGACCTGCGGCGAGCCGGCATCACCGACCCGCTCGTGGAGACGCTGCCCTCGAATCCCACCGACACCGCCGCCAGCAACGCCGCGGCGCCGCTGGTGGTGCAGCGGCTCAAAACCGCCGGCGTCCAGTCCGTGATCCCGCTCATGCCGTTCAACTCGTTCTTCCCGTTCCTCTCCCAGGAGAACGCACAGGACTACTTCCCGAAGCTCCTCCTGTCGGACTACGAGTCATCGATCCAGGTGGCCCTCGGCCTCATCCCGATCCCGTACGAGAAGGGCCTCGAAGGCCAGGAAGGCGTCACCGTCGAGACGCTCGGAGGCACCGACGCCGCCGTCCCCGAGAGCGAGGGCGGCTACAACCCCGGCGTCAGCAGCTGCTACGACACCTGGAAGGCCCACAACAAGCCGACCGACCCGTCGGTGTCCCCCTACATCGAGGAGCAGGGACCGATCGTCGGATGGTGCCAGGGCATCCGCCTGTTCGCCCGGGCGGCGACGAACGCGGGGCGCAACCTCACCCGCCGGACCTTCGTCCAGGCGATGGCGGGCATCCAGAACTTCCCCGGGACCTACACGCCGACCCTCAGCTACGGGCCGGACAAGTACGCCGGGCCCACCCAGTACCAGATCGTGCAGCTGCACAACAACGTGCCGCCGTCGGCGCTGTGCGTGCCGACCTACACGGGCAAGCCGCAGGGCACCTGCTGGCACGTGGTCCAGACCTGGGCGCCCCTTGCCGGCTGACCCGGAGGTCCGTCCCCGCAACTTCTCGCCCTGGCACTCGTGGATGGTGCGGCTGCAGCAGATCCGCCAGTCCGATCCCCTCCCGGCCGATCTGGGTGACGGCGATCCCGGCGGTCCCGGCGGCCCCGGCCGCCGTGCCGCGCTCGACGACTGGCGGGCGCGGTGCCGAGGCCGCCTCGACGACATGCTCGGCCCGCCGCCGACCCGGGTGCCCCTCGCGCTCGAGACGACGGAGTCCGTCGAGTGCGACGGCTATCGCCGCGAGCGAGTCGTGTTCGACGTCGAGGAGACCATGTCCGTGCCCGCCTACCGCCTCGTGCCGCACGGCCGCGTGGCGCCCGGCCCCGCGGTCCTGGCCGTCCACGGGCACGGTCCTGGCAAGGCCGAGGCCTGCGGGCTCGAGCGGACGGGCACGCCCAACGCCGACTACGCCCACCAGCTCGCCCGCCTCGGGTACGTCGTCCTCGCCCCGGACCTGCGCTGCTTCGGCGAGCGCGTCGACTGGAACCCGCCCGACCACTACGCCTGCGACACCAACCTGGTCCACGCCGTCATGGCCGGCCTCAACCCGCTCGCCCAGAACCTGTGGGACCTGTCCCGCGCGCTCGACGTCCTGGAGGCCGACCCGCTCGTGGACCCCGGGCGCATGGGGGTGGCCGGCCTCTCCTACGGCGGCACGATGACGCTCTTCCTGGCCGCCACCGACCATCGCGTGGCAGCCGCCGTGGTGAGCGGGTACTTCTCGTCGTGGACCGAGTCCCACAAGATGCCCTGGAACATGTGCGGCTCCCAGGTGCTCCCGGGGATGCTCGGGAACATCGAGCACGTGGACCTCGGCGCCCTGGTCGCCCCGCGCCCGCTGCTGGTGGAGACCGGCACCGACGACGACCTCTTCCCCGCGCCCGTGGCGACGGCTGAGATGGGGAAGCTGCGCGGCGTCTACCGGTCGCTCGGCGCCGGGGACCGGCTCGTGCACGACGTGTTCGCGGGCGGCCACGAGTGGCACGGAGTCGAGGCGTACCCGTTCCTGGACCGGTGGATCGGCCCCGTCGTACCGCCCCGGCGTCGGTGAGGGGCTCTCACCCGGGGATGCGCCAGTGGACGAGGTCCTTGCTGCGGGCGATGCCGATCTCGGCGTGCCCCCAGCCCCCGAAGTGGCTGAGCTCGTCGCTGCCCGAATAGGTCGCGTAGTAGTAGCCGTCGGTGGCGGTGGCGTCGCACAGGAACACCGAATTGGCGTGCTCGAACCCCACACTCGACAGGCCCCGGCCGCTGTCCCACGCCTGGCCGGGGATCGACAGCATCGTGGCATGCGTCCAGTGCAGCCACGAGGACGGCACGGACGGATCGCCCGACAGGTCGAACATCCACGGTTGGTCGAACGTGTTCGACGTCGCCACCAGCCGCCACCGACCCCTGACCGCGATGAATTCCAGGTTCTCCACCGTGTCGCCGTAGACGACGACGTCGGGCCGGCCCACGAACGTCCACGGCCCGTCGAGCGACCCGCTCGGCGACCAGGCGACCTCGAAGTGCTGCGATGTGGTGCCCGACACGGTGCCGGCCTTGTACCCGAGGATGAGCCCGTGGCCGGTCCAGGCGAGCGCCGGGTCGATCATGCGGTCGCCGGGCGTCGGATGGAGGCTGCGCGCCAGCGGGTGGGGCGCCGACCACCTCACCAGGTCGGGCGATGTGCGGTAGTAGAGCTTCGACTGCCCGCCGCCGATCTCGCCCGGGCCCGAGTCGTAGGTGGCCACGAACGACCCCGACGGGCTGCGGACGACGTCGGGCGACCCCACGCCCACCACGCCCGGCTGTGCCGGCCACGATGACGGCTGCGACCAGTGCACGAGGTCGGGGCTGGTGGCAGTGGCGATGTCCCAGTGCTCGTCTCCGGGAGTGGGCACGTCGTTGGTCACGATGCTGAAGAGCATGTGCCAGCGGCCCCTCGTCCACACCAGCGCCTGGTCCTTCACGCCGGCCGCCGGGTCACGCTCGATCGGGTTGTGCAGAGTCGCCCAGCGGATCCGGGGGCCGGCCGATCCCGGGACGATGCAGGTGTGGTCGGCGCCGGCCATCGTCGCGTTCGAACCACCGGTGCACCCCGTCAGCACCAGCGCCAGTGCGCAGGCCGCCGCCAGGCCCGCGGCGGCCGAAATGGCCCGCGGCCGACGCCGGGTCACGAGCGCCCGATCACGCCCACCCGAGCGCCGACGCCGACGCCGCGTCGAGGTGCAGCTCGACGTTGTCCCGGGTGCGCAGGATCGAGGCGGGGCAGTCCGTGGAGACCGGGCCCGTCAGGGCTGCCCGCACCGGCGCGGCCTTGCGCTGCTCCGGGACCACCGCCAATACCCGGCGCGCTCGCAGGAGGGCGGGTATGGTCACCGTCAGGGCGTGCCTCGGCACAGCGTCGATGTCCGGGAAGTGCCCCTCGTTCACCTGCTGCAGTCGGCAGGCGCCATCGAGCTCGACCACCTTGACGTCGACGGGGTCGTCGAAGTCGGCCACCGGCGGGTCGTTGAAGGCGAGGTGCCCGTTCTCGCCGATGCCCACGCAGCACAGGTCGAGCGGGTTGCGCCGGAGCAGCTCGGCGTAGCGGTCGCATTCCGTCGCGGGATCGGCGAGGCCGTCGACGTAGTGGGCCGCGCGGGGATGCACTCGGTCGGAGATGCGCTCCCGGATCCAGCGTTGGAACCCGGCGGGGTGGTCCGGGCCCACCCCCTCGTACTCGTCCATGTGGAAGACCACCACGTCGGCCCACGGGACATCGGGGGTGGCGGTGGCGAGCATGTCGACGAACTCGAGCTGGGAGTTCCCGGTGGCGAACATGGCGTTGGCGACACCCCCTGCCACCACCGCGTCGCGGATGGCGGCGGCGGCGGCGTCCGCCGCCGCCCGCGCCATCGAGGCGGTGTCGGGATGGGCCCACACGCGCAGGCGGTCGACGGTGCGCTGCTGTGCTCCGGCCATGCGAGGCATGGTAGGTGACGGCAGGCACGGTCGGTGTGGTCGCGGTAGCGTCGGCGGGTGATGGGGGCGCGGATCACACTGGTCGGCGGTGGCAGCACCCACTGGACACCGCTGCTCATGGTGGACTTTGCCAACACCCCCGCGCTGCGCGACGCCGACGTGGTCCTCCTCGACCTCGACCCCGACTCCCTGCCGCCCGTGTTGAAGCTGGTCGAGCACATCGCCGAGCGACGTGGGATCGGTCTCCGGGCGCGGGGGACGACCGACGTCGACGACGCCATGGCCGGGGCCGAATTCGTGATCGCGGGATTCTCCGTCGGCGGGTTCGCCAGCATGCGGCACGACATCGAGATCCCGGCCCGGTTCGGGATCCGCCAGACCGTCGGCGACAGCGTCGGGCCGGGCGGGATCTCCCGGGCGCTGCGCAGCGTGCCGGTGATCCTGGACGTGGCCCGCGCCATGGAACGGCACTGCCCCGAAGCGCTGCTCGTCAACGTCAGCAATCCCCTGACGGCGCTGTGCCGCGCCGTCACCCGGGAGACGGCCATCCGCACCGTCGGCCTGTGCGCGGAGATCGTCGGCCTCAAGTTCGTCCTGAGCCTCCTCTTCGACGCCGACTTCAATTCGATCGACCCCGTCGTCGCCGGGGTCAACCACCTGCCGCTCGTGACCTCCCTCCGCATCAGCGACCGGGACGGGTTCGCCATGCTGCGCAGTGCCCTCGACGGCGAGCTCGACCTGTCAGCGACGATGTGGATGGAGCCACCCGCCGCCATGCACTGGAAGATGGGCGACACCGACCACGGATGGGCCAAGTCCGACATCCTGTCGAACAACAAGGTGAAGTTCGAGCTGTTCCGCCGCTTCGGGGTCCTGCCGGGGTCGTCGGACACCCATGTGGTCGAGTTCTTCCCGGGCTTCGTCACCCCGGCGTCCGACTACGGCCGCGACTGGGGGATTCACCACTACGGCATGCACGGCCACCGCTCGGACAAGACCGACGACGACGCCGCCATGGCCACCCTGCTGGCCGCAGAGGCCATCCCCACGTGGCCCTCGGGCGAGTTCGTCGCATCGCTGCTCGAGGGACTGGTCACGGGCGAGGACCGGGACCTGCCCGCGAACCTCCCCAACGCCGGGCAGGTGGGGAACCTGGCCGACGACGTGGTCGTGGAGTGCATGGCGGTGGCCGGCACGGGTGGGGTGCGCGCCCGGGACCGGGCGAGCGTGCCCACGTACCTCGGCGAGCACCTCCGCCGGGTCGTGAGCTCGCAGGAGCTCACCGTCGAGGCAGCGGTACGCGGGGACCCGGCCACGGTCGTGGAGGCGATGCTCGCCGACCCGCTCGCCGGTGCGCTGCCCTACGAGCACGTGGTGGCCATGACCGAGGAGCTCATCGCCGCCACCACCGCCTGGCTGCCCCAGTTCGCCACACAAGGCTGACGTCGGGATCGCCCGTGGCGGACAGACCGGCTCGGGTCTGGTTCACCGCCACGGGCCACACCCCGGCGCTGGCCCCGGAGCGGGACCGCCCGTCGACAGTCCGCCTTCCGCGCCCTCAACTGCGTGTGGATCTCGCAGCCCTGTCCGGGCTGGCGGCCGGCGCCACCGCCATCGAGGAGCACAGGGGAGCCGGGGTAGTCGCCCGGTGGCGCGTGGCGGGAGAGGTCAGTGGCGGTGCTTGGTCGCAGGCACCGCCGCGACGAGGAACGTGTAGGAGTCGCCGGGGCCGGCCACACTCGGTCCCGACGGCGTGTTCACGACGACGACCACCGTCCCGGGAGCCGACGCCGGCGAGAGGACGACGACCCGCTTGTACGACCTTGAGACGATGGCCGCGCGCTGGGGCCCGAAGAGGACCGATGTCGCCCCGGCGAGGTTGGAACCGACGATGACGACCTTGCGACCGCCCGAGCTCGGCCCGGACCGGGCCTTCACGGCGCGCACCGCCGGGAACGGGTCCGTGATCTCGCGGATGACGTTGTTGCCGTTGTCGGCGATCACCACGTGGCCGGACGGGGTCACGCTCACCCCTGCGGGCCCGTTGAGCGTGCCAGCCGTGGCCGGCCCCCCATTGCCGGTATCACCGGCGTTCCCGTTGCCGGCGATCGTGTAGATCTTGCCGGGCTTGACCGCCTTCCCGCTGAACGACCCCGCCACCGCCGGGACCAGGCGCACCATGTTGTTGTACGAATCGCCGATGTACAGGTTCCCGGAGGCGTCGAACGCGACGCCTTGGGGGGTGTCGAGCTCGGCGCGCGTGGCCGGCTTCTTGTTCCCCGAGTAGCCCTCGGTGCCGTTGCCGGCGATGGTGTAGATGGACCCGGCCTGCACGGTTCTCCCGTCGTACTGGCCGGTCACGGCGGCCACGACGCGGATCACCATATTGTCGGCGTCCGCGAACGCGACGTTGCCGGACGGGTCCACGGCCACTCCGGCGAAGGGCTCGATCGAGATCTCCGCCACCCTGGCCGGCCCTCCGTCGCCGGTGTACCCGTAGACGGTGGTGCCGGCGAGGGTGTAGATGTGCGCGGGCTGCATCGCCCGGCCGTAATAGGTGCCGGCATTCTGGGGAACGAAGCGGACGACGTCGTTGTTGGTGTCCGCCACGACCACGTCGCCGTGGGAGTCGAAGGCCACGCCGTCGGGGGTATCGAGGCCCGCCGAGGTTGCCTGGCCACCGTCGGCGATCGTCCCGGGAGTCCCACCTCCGGCGATGGTGTAGATCTGGCCCGCGGACATGAAGGTCCCGTACCGGAACCCGGAGATGGCGGACACGAGGCGCACCGCGTCGTTTCCGGAGTCGGTGATGGCGATGTCGCCCTGGGGGTCGACGGCGACACCGTTCGGGTCGCTGAGCTCGACCGACGTGAGCGGCTCCGCCACGCCGTCGCCCGCGTATCCGCTGTTGCCGTCTCCGACGATCGTGTAGATGTGGCCAGCGGACATCGCCTTGCCGTAGGCGGTGCCCGACGACGCGGCCACGACGCGGACGACGTTGTTGTTCTGGTCGGCGATCAGGATGTTGCCCTGGGCGTCGGCGGCGACACCGACGGGCGACCCGAGTGGGGTGGACGTGCCCGACACGCCGGTCGCCAGGACGCCGGTGGCCCCGTCGCCGGCTACGGTCGCCAGGACCTGGGACGCCGCCGCCGACGCCGCTGCGGGGGGCGCTCCGAGGACGGATCCCGCGGTGATCGTTCCCACCGCCGCGGCCACGGCCGCCGCCACGACCGTGACGGTCCGCGCTCTCGTGACCACTCTACAGATTCACCTTCGCGCCCGGGCAGGCTGTCGATCGGCCCCGCAGCTCCGTGCTGACGCCCATGGACCTCGACCCCCCGTCACCCACCCGTCAGGCCGATCAGCCTGTCTTCCAGGCGCGATGGTATCCCCAAGTCCGGCGCAGCACACGGGCCCGGCGCAGATGGGCGGACCGACACGAGTTCGAGCCCCATGGCTTCGCGGTCCTCAGCCTCAGCCTCAGCCGAGCAGCTTCTTCGAGATCACGACCCGTTGGATCTGGTTGGTGCCCTCGTAGATCTGGGTGATCTTGGCGTCACGCATGAACCGTTCGGCGGGGAACTCGGTCGTGTAGCCGTATCCCCCGAGCAGCTGCACCGCGTCGGTGGTGACCGCCATGGCGGTGTCCGACGCGAAGCACTTGGCCATCGCCCCGACCATCGTCAGCTCGCCGTCGGGGTCGCCGGCGTCGATGACCGAGCACGCCCGGTACACGAGGGTACGAGCGGCCTCGGTCCGCATGGCCATGTCGGCGAGCATGAAGCGCAGCCCCTGGAACTCGGCGATGGGCTGCCCGAACGCCTTGCGCTGCTCCATGTAGTGCGCCGCGTAGTCGACCGCGCCCTGTGCGATCCCGACAGCTTGGGCCCCGATAGTGGGCCGGCTTCGGTCGAGGGTGTGCATGGCGATGGTGAAGCCCTGGCCCTCCTCGCCGACGCGGTTCGACACCGGGACACGGACGTCGTCGAAGACGACCTCGCCGGTCGGGCTGCCCCGCAGGCCCATCTTGTGCTCGAGCTTGGCGACCCGGACCCCCCAATCGGCCTCGACCACGAAGCAGCTGATCCCGCGGTGCCCGGCGTCGGGGTCCGTCTTGGCGAAGACGACGTAGATGTCGGAGACCCCGGCGTTGGTGATCCAGTATTTCGTGCCCGACAGCACGTAGTGGTCCCCGTCGCGCACCGCCCGGCACCGCATGGCCGCCACGTCACTGCCGGCGTCCGCCTCGGACAGGCAGTAGCTGGCCTGGGCCGTCCCCGACGCCACGCGCGGAATGTAGGTCTGCTTCAGCTCGAGCGACCCCCAGTTCATGATGGGGATCATCCCGAGCTTCGAGATGAGCATGGTCACGCTGGTCGAGGCGCATACCCGGGCCAGCTCCTCGACCATGATCGCCTGCGTCACGTGATCTGCGCCCGCCCCGCCGAATTCCACCGGGAGCCCGAGGGCGGGAAGCTCCATCTCAGCGCATGCCTTGAATCCGTCCCACGGGAACGCCGCGTCCCGGTCGACCTCGGCGGCGTGCGGGGAGACGCGCTCCTCGCAGAGCTGGCGCATCACGCCCCGGAACTGCTTCTGCGTATCGGCGAGAGCGAATGCGTTCTGGTCCATGTCCACAGTCTCGCGCCGCGGACCAGGGTCCTCAGTCCGCCGGGTGTGCCGCAAGGTGCTCGAGCAGGGCCCGGTTCAGGTCGCCCGGCGCGGTCTCGGGGATCCAATGGCTCACGCCCTCCAGGACCTCGAAGCGGTACGGGCCCGTGACCCAGTCGGCGGTCGCCTCGGCGGCGGTGCGGCCCAGGGCGACGTCCTCGGTGGACCACACATACAGGGTGGGCACGGTGATCGGCCCCACCCCGGCGAGCGCCTGCGGCTCGGTGGCCCGGTACCAGTTGAGGGCGGCTGTCAGCGCCCCCGGCTCGACCATGGCGGCGACGAACTCCCGCACCTCGTCGCTGTCCGAGGGCAGGCCGCTGGCGTCGAACATGGCCCGCAACCCGTCACCCGAGCCGTCCTCGCCCAGCAGGGCGCGTTCCGCCACGCCGCCCTCGGCCCGGAAGACGTCGATGTACGACGAACGCTGGCGCTGGTCGTCCTCAGCGCCCTCACCGCCCCCGAATGCCGCCGCGAAGGCGCGCGGGTGGGGCACGGACACGGCGGTGAGTGTCCGTACCCGGTCGGGGTGAGCGTCGGCGACGGCCCAGGCGACCATGGCTCCCCAGTCGTGCCCGACGAGGTCGAAGCGGTCCACCCCGAACGCGTCGGCCACCGCCAGCACGTCGCCCACCAGCGCCTCGACCCGGTAGTCGTCGACGCTCAGGGGCCGCGCCCCGGGCGAGTAGCCGCGCTGGTCGAAGGCGAGGCCCCGGTGCCCTGCTGCCGCCACCGCTTCGAGCTGGTGGTGCCACGAGTATGCGGTCTGGGGGAAGCCGTGCAGGAAGAGCACGGGGCGGCCGCCCGGCGGCCCGTACGCCACCGTCTCGAACGTGAGGCCGTCGGCGACGATCTCCCGGCGCTCCATCCGCGGGACGGTCAGGCGCGAGCGTCCGAGACGTCGAGCAGGAAGCGCCACTCGTCGTGACGGGCGTGCACCTCTGCCGGACTCAGCCGGAGCGTCGCGGGCGGGACAACCTCGACGATGCGCCGCTGCTGGTCGTAGTGGTGGGCGGCAGCCCCGAACAGTGGGGCACGCCAGGTTGCCAGGTCGCCGGGAGCCTCGCCGAGGAACCCGAACAGCTCGAGCGCCAGCTCGACGTCCTTGCCCACGGGCGCCCGGCCGAACAGGGCGGCGCGCGCGCTCCCCACCTGCGCGCAACCGACGAGCACGTCCTCGGCCGATATGCCGTGGGTCAGGGCGAGCCGGTCCTCGAACAGCGAGTGCGCGATGAGGAGCGCGTATCCCTGGTCGGGCCCCGGGATCCCGAGGTGTCGGCCGTGAGGGTGCTCCGGTGCCACGATCTCGCCGACCCGGCTCGCCCGCCAGTCAGCCGGGGTGCGCAGGCGGTATGCCGGCCGGACCTGGTCCGCGTCGACGATCGGCACGTAGCTGGGCTGTGTCATCGGGGTCTGTGCTGCTTCCTCTGGTGCTCGGGGTCTCTGGTGCTCGGGTGTGGACCAGACCGTAGACGATGGAGTCGAAAAGGGCCTGCCAGGAAGCCTCGATGATGTTCTCCGACACCCCGATCGTGGTCCAGACGGCCTCGCCGTCGGTCGTGTCGATCAGGACGCGGGTGACGGCCCCGGTCCCCCGGCCCGTGTCGAGCACCCGAACGCGGTAGTCGGTGAGGTGGATACCCGAGAGCCTCGGGAAATGCGCGCCGATCGCCTGGCGCAGCGCCGAGTCGAGCGCGTTGACCGGTCCGTTGCCTTCGGCGGTCGCCACCACCCTCGTGTCCCCGACGAGGATCTTCACCGTGGCCTCGGTGGTGTCCCGACCCTTGCCGTCAGCGTGCCCGGCGATGCCTGCACCGTCGGCGTGGTCAGAGATCACGCGAAAGGACTCGACCTCGAAGAACCGGGGTACCCAGCCCGTCGCCCGCCGCAGCAGCAGCTCGAGGGAACCGTCGGCCACCTCGAAGTGGTACCCGCGGTGTTCCAGGGCCTTCAACGTGTCGAGGACGTTCGACAGCGCGTCGGAGTCGAGCTCGAGGCCGAGTTCCTGGGCCTTGAACGCCAGCGTCGAACGCCCGGCCATCTCCGACACCACGAAACGCGTGCCGTTGCCCACGGCATCGGGGGCCACGTGCTCGTAGGCGTCGCGTCGGCGGGCGATGGCGCTCGTGTGCAGGCCCGCCTTGTGGGCGAAGGCAGCCGACCCGACATACGGCTGCTGCGGGTTGGGGGCGATGTTCACCAGCTCCGCGATGTGGTGGGAGACCGGCGTGATCCGCTCCAGACGGTCCGGCGGGATGGTCCGGACCCTGAGCTTCAGAGAGAGGTTCGGGATCGTCGCCGACAGGTCGGCGTTGCCCGTGCGCTCCCCGTACCCGTTGACGCACCCCTGGACGTGGGTGGCCCCGGCACGGACAGCCGCGATCGAGTTGGCCACGGCACAGCCCGAGTCGTTGTGGAAATGCACCCCGACCTGGCACTCGAAATCCCGCACGACGCCGGCGACGATCCGCTCGACGTCGTGCGGGAGGGTCCCCCCGTTGGTGTCGCACAGGACGAGCGCCTCGACGCCGGCCTCCTCCGCCGCCCGCAGGACGCGCAGGCTGAACTCGGGGTTGTCCCGATAGCCGTCGAAGAAGTGCTCGGCGTCGAAGAAGACCCGCAGGTCGTGCTCCCGCAGGAACCGCACGGAGTCGGCGGCCATCGCCACCGCCTCGTCGAGCGTGGTGCGCAGCGCCTCGGTGACGTGCAGCTCGGACGCCTTGGCCACGATGCACACCGCCTTGGTGTTGGCCTTCACCAGCTGGCGGAGCACCTCGTCGTCCTCGGCCCGCACGCCGGACCGCCGGGTGGACCCGAACGCCACCAGCGTCGCCGTCGACAGCCGGAGCTCCGCCGGTGCGCGCGCGAAGAACTCCTCGTCCTTGGGGTTGGCCCCGGGCCATCCGCCCTCGATGAACGTCACGCCGAGATGGTCGAGTTGCTCGGCCACGCGCAGCTTGTCGTCGACCGTCAGCGACAGGCCCTCCTGCTGGGATCCGTCGCGCAGCGTGGTGTCGAAGATGTCGACGGCCTCCGGCAGCACCGGCAGATCGAAGGCATGGCTGCCGGTCCCGTGGGCATGGCTGCCGGTCCCGTGGGCATGACGGTCACTCGGCATATTCGAGCCAGTCCTTGTACCGGTCGACCTGGCCGCGCACGGCTGCGAAGTAGGTCTCTTGGATCTTCTGGGTGACCGGTCCCGGGCGACCTTCCCCGACGGTGCGGTCGTCGACCTCGCGGATCGGCACGACCTCGGCCGCCGTTCCCGTGAGGAACGCCTCGTCGGCGGTGTAGAGGTCGGTGCGCACCAGGGCCTCGTCGACGACCTCGTAGCCCAGGTCGGTGGCAATGGTCCGGACCGAATCCTGGGTGATCCCGGCAAGCGCGCCGGACTCGGAGGTCGGAGGGGTGACGATGCGGTCGCCTCGCACCACGAAGATGTTCTCCCCCGTGCACTCCGACACGCGGCCGTCGGGGGCGAGCAGCAGGGCCTCGTCGTAACCCGCCTTGAGTGCCTCGACCTTGGCCAGCGAGGAGTTCACGTACATGCCGGTGCCCTTGGCCGCTGTGGGGACGGCGTTGGGGTCGTGCCGCTGCCAGGACGACACCTTGAGGCGGATGCCGTTGGCGACCCCCTCGTCACCCAGATACGTCCCCCAGGGCCACGCCGCGATAGCCACGCTGACGGGACACGGCAGGGGGTTGAGGCCCATCTCGCCGTACCCCAGGTAGACGATGGGACGGATGTAGCACCCGTCGTCGAGGCCGTTGACCGCGACGACCTGCTTGGTGGCCGACACCAGATCGTCGACGCCGTAGGGGACGTCGATCAAGAAGACCTTCGCCGACGTGAACAGGCGCCGAATGTGGTCGGTGAGCCGGAAGACAGCCACCCCGGAGGTGGTCGGGTAGGCACGGATGCCCTCGAACACACCCGATCCGTAGTGGAGCGAGTGCGTGAGCACGTGGACTCGTGCCTGGTCCCAGTCGACGAGCTTACCGTCGAGCCAGATCTTTTCGGTCGGTGTGATTGGCACGGGCTCAGAGCCTTTCTGCAATGGCGTCGCCCACCGCGACGGTGGACGGCACGGTGGATCCGGGCGACTGTTCGGTCAGGTAGGTGGTGACAGCCTTGGAGATGCGCTCTGCGGCGTCGGGCTCGCCGAGGTGCTCGAGCATCAACGCCGCCGACCGCACGGCGGCGAGCGGGTTCGCCCTGCCGGTCCCGGCGATGTCGTGGGCTGCGCCGTGCACCGGCTCGAAGAGCGAGGGGCCCACGCGCGAGGGGTTCAGGTTCGCCGAAGCGGCGAACCCGATCCCGCCCGCGATGGCACCCGCGAGGTCGGTGAGGATGTCACCGAACAGGTTGTCTGTGACAACCACGTCGTAGCGACCTGGCTGCTCGACGAGGTAGATGCACGCCGCGTCCACGTGGTTGTAGTCGTGCGTCACCGTGGAGAATTCCTTGGACACCTCGTCGACGACGCGCTGCCAGAGGTCTCCCGCGAACGTGAGAACGTTCGTCTTGTGCACGAGGGTCAGGTGCCGGCGCGGGCGCCGTGCCGCCACCTCGAAGGCGAAGCGCACACACCGTTCCACGCCCATGCGAGTGTTGACGGAGCCCTGCGTGGCCACCTCGTGTGGGGTTCCCTTGCGCAGGAATCCCCCCTCGCCCGCGTAGGTCCCCTCCGTGTTCTCGCGCACGACTACGAAGTCGCAGTCGGGCGCCGGAGCGTCCGGGGTCCCCACGAAGGGTCGCAGGTTCACGTACAGGTCCAACTCGAAGCGCAGCCGCAGGAGCAGGCCGCGCTCGAGCAACCCCGACGGGACGTCGGTGGACCCGACCGGTGGCCCCACAGCGCCGAGCAGAATGGCGTCGAATGACCGCAGCTCCTGCAGGACTGCGTCCGACAGCACCTCGCCGGTCCGCAGATAGTGGGCCGCACCGAGCTCGTACTCGGTGGTGTCCAGCCTGACCCCGGCCGCGGCCACGACCTTGAGGGCCTCGGCGACCACTTCGGGGCCGATGCCGTCGCCGCCGATGACGGCCACCGTGTGGATTCTGTCGGCGCTCACAGCGCCCTGCCCGTGCTCATGGTCTGTGCCTGTCGATCCTGTGCCTGTCCCGGAATTGAAAAACCGCCCACCAGGTGGACGGTCGAGGCGGCGCACACCGGTGGGTGTGCGCCTATTCGATGACGATTACGGGGGCGGTGGAGGTTCTCATCGAGCAACCAGTCTCCCGCGCCCTGTCGAGGACGTCAACAACGTCCCGGGCCCGGACAGCCGGTCAGGGCCCGAGCGGTGGCCCGGCGGGAGCCGGCGGTGGCCCGGCGGGAGCCGGCGGTGGCCCGGGCGACCTGCGGAGCCGCCCTGGTCGAGCCGGTACCCTTTACCAGCGTGACCGACGAGACCCACCTCACCCAGGCGACGTTCGATCGCCTGCGTGCCGAGCTCGAGGACCTGACCACAAGGGGCCGGGTCGAGATCGCGCGGGCGATCGAGGCCGCGAGGGCCCTTGGCGACCTGTCCGAGAACGGCGACTACCACGCCGCCAAGGACACCCAGGGGAAGATGGAGTCCCGGATCCGCCGACTCCAGCACACCCTGGGCCAGGCCGTCATCGTCGACCGGGAGGCCGTCGGCGGCTCCGACACGGTCACGGCCGGCACGGTGGTCGCCATCCGCTACGAAGGGGACGACGAGGTCGAGCGGTTCCTCGTCGGTTCGATCGAGGAGCGCCACGAGGAGCTCAACGTCGTCTCCCCCGGTTCGCCGCTCGGGCTGGCCCTGCTCGGCCGTCGCCCCGGTGACGTCGTCGAGTACGAGGCCCCGGGCGGCACGCTGCGCGTCGAGATCGTCCAGATCGGGGTCTGACATGGCCGCCGGGCCTCGCACTCTCGCCGACAAGGTGTGGGATCGACACGTCGTCCACCACGCCGAGGGCGAACCAGATCTCCTGTTCGTCGACCTGCACCTCGTGCACGAGGTGACGTCGCCCCAGGCGTTCGACGGCCTGCGACTGGCGGGGCGGCCCGTGCGCCACCCCGAGCTGACGGTGGCGACGGCCGACCACAACGTCCCGACCACCGACATCGACAAGCCCGTGGCCGACCCGGTCTCGGCCCGGCAGCTCGAGGTGCTCGCCGCCAACTGTGCCGAGTACGGGATCACCTGCTACCCGATGGGCGACGCCAATCAGGGCATCGTGCACGTCATCGGGCCCGAGCTGGGCCTGACCCAGCCGGGGATGACCATCGTGTGCGGCGACAGCCACACGTCCACCCACGGCGCGTTCGGTGCACTGGCGTTCGGCATCGGGACGTCCGAGGTCGAGCACGTCCTGGCCACGCAGACGCTCCCCCAGCGACGGCCGGCCACCATGGCGGTGGAGGTGGAGGGTGAGCTGCCCGTCGGTGCGACGGCCAAGGACTTGGTGCTGGCCATCATCGGCCGGATCGGTACCGGCGGAGGCATGGGCCACGTCATCGAGTACCGCGGCTCGGCCATCCGCTCGCTATCGATGGAAGGGCGGATGACGGTCTGCAACATGTCGATCGAAGCCGGCGCCCGGGCCGGGATGGTCGCCCCCGACGACACGACCTTCGCCTACCTGGAGGGCCGTCCCCACGCCCCCACGGGCACGCTGTGGGAGCAGGCCCTCGACGAGTGGCGTGGCCTCGGCACCGACGACGGCGCCCGGTTCGACTCGACGGTCACGTTCGACGCGGCCACACTGCAGCCGAACGTGACCTGGGGCACCAACCCGGCCCACGTCGTCGCCATCGACGGCCACGTCCCCGACCCCTCGTCCTTTGCCGAGCCGGCCGAGCGCGAGGCGGCCGCCCGGGCACTGCAGTACATGGGGCTCGAGCCCGGGACGGCGGTCCGGGACGTGCAGGTTGACACCGTATTCATCGGGTCGTGCACGAACTCGCGTATCGAGGACCTCCGATCCGCGGCGTCGGTGCTCCACGGACGGCACGTGCGCCCCGGATTGCGCGCCCTCGTCGTCCCGGGTTCCCACCGGGTGAAGGCCCAGGCCGAGGCCGAGGGGCTCGACGCCGTGTTCGTCGCCGCCGGCTTCGAGTGGCGCGAGCCGGGGTGCTCGATGTGCCTTGCCATGAACCCCGACAAGCTCTCGCCCGGCGAGCGCTGTGCTTCCACCTCCAACCGCAACTTCGAGGGTCGCCAGGGTCGCGGGGGCCGCACCCATCTCGTCTCTCCCGCCGTCGCCGCGGCCACCGCCGTGGCGGGACGGTTCGCCACGCCCGAGGACTTGACGCCGTGAAGCCGGTCACCGTGGTCGCTGGGCGGGCTGTTCCTTTGGACCGGTCCGACGTCGACACCGACCAGATCATCCCCTCGGACTGGCTCAAGCGAGTCGAGCGCACAGGGTTCGGCGCCGGGCTCTTCTCCGAATGGCGGGACGACCGTCAATTCGTGCTCAACCAGCCGCAGTACGCCGGAGCCACGATCCTCGTCGCCGGCCCCAACTTCGGCACCGGGTCCTCGCGCGAGCACGCGGTGTGGGCGCTTCTCGACTTTGGCTTCGAAGCCGTCGTGTCCCCGCGGTTCGCGGACATCTTCCGCAACAACTGCACGAAGCAGGGCCTGGTCCCGGTCGAAGTCGACCCGGTACTCGGGCGGGCATTGCTGGACGCGGTCGCCGCCGATCCGTCCATCGAGCTCACGATCGATGTCGCCCGCGGGACGGTCGAGGCGCCGGCCGCAGGGCTGGCCGGGTCGTTCCCGCTCGACGAATTCACCCGCGAGCGGCTCCTGAACGGCTGGGACGACATCGGCCTCACGCTCCGGCACCAGGACGCCATCACGGCCTACGAGTCCGGCCGGGCCCCCTGGATGCCCTCGGCAACCGGCTGAGCGGGGCCCAGCCCACGGCCTGACGGCCCAGGCCCCGTCACGGGCCGATCTCAACCTCGCGCTGCTCGTTTCGAGCCGTGATCCTCACCAGTCGGTTGACGGCCGCGAGGTAGGCGCGGGCTGACGCCTCGACCACGTCGGTCGACACCCCACGGCCCGAAACCTTGAGGCCGTCCGCCTCGAGCTGGACGACGACGTCGCCGAGGGCGTCCACGCCGCCGGTGACCGACGAGACGTTGAACCCGATCAGCCGCGAGTCGACGCGCGTCGCGGAGCGGATGGCGGTGCAGGCCGCGTCGATCATGCCGTTGCCCTCGGCCGACGCTTCCACCTTGTCGCCCGACCGGCTCACCACGACCCGGGCCCGCGGCATCCCCACCGTCCCCCCGGCGACTTCGAGCGCCTCGAGATGGAAACCTTCGACCAGGTCCTGGCCGAGCTCCTCGGCCACGATCGCTTCGAGGTCGGCCTCGGTGATCTCGACCTTCCGGTCGGCCAGCTCCTTGAACCGCCTGAATGCCTGGTTCAGCCCGTCGCCCTGGACGTGGATGCCCATCTTGGCGAGGCTGTCGGCGAAGGCATGGCGCCCGGAGTGCTTCCCGAGGACGATCTGCCGGCCGACCTGCCCGACACTGGCGGCGTCGATGATCTCGTAGGTCGACCGATCGGCCAGCACTCCGTGCTGATGGATGCCCGACTCGTGAGCGAAGGCGTTGCGCCCGACGACGGCCTTGTTGTACTGCACGGGATAGCCGGTGAGACGGGCCACGAGACGCGAGGCACGCGCCAGCTCCTCGGTGCGCACCGTCGTCGTGATCCCAGGGAACTGGTCGGGCCGGATCTGGACAGCCATCACGACCTCCTCCAGTGCGGCGTTCCCGGCGCGCTCGCCGAGGCCGTTCACGCAAACCTCCACCTGACGCGCTCCCCCCTGCACGCCGGCGAGCGTGTTCGCCGTGGCAAGGCCCAGGTCGTTGTGGCAGTGCGTCGAGAGCACGTAGTCGCCGGGAACCTGCTTGCGGATGTACTGGATCAGGGCCCCGAAATCCCAAGGGATCCCGTATCCCACGGTGTCCGGGATGTTCAGCGTCGTGGCACCCGCCTCGACGGCCGCGGCGAGCACCTCCAACATGAAATCGACCGGGGTGCGGGTGGCGTCCTGCGGGCTGAACTCGACGTCGCCGGTGTGCTCCCTGGCTCTGGCCACGCCGTCGCGCGTCTCGCCCAACACCTGTGCGCGGGTCATCTTGAGCATGTGCTCCATGTGCTGCGGGCTTGTGGAGATGAAGACGTGGATGCGGGCGCGTGCCGCGTCCCGGAGGGCCTCCCAGCAGCGGTCGACATCCGACAGGTGGGTGCGGGACAGACCGCAGATCGCCGGCGCGTCCGGCCCGTTGCCGACGGCGCGGGCGATCGCCTCCACCGCGTCGAAATCCCCCTGGCTGGCGACCGGGAACCCGGCTTCGATGTAGTCGACCCCGACTCTCGCCAACTGCTCCGCGATCTCGAGCTTCTCGGCGGCATCGAGCGAGATCCCCGGTGACTGCTCGCCGTCGCGCAGCGTCGTGTCGAACACCACGAGGTGCCCGGAATCGCCCGCCGGGACGGCGCTCGACGCCGGCCGGCTGGATCGTTCCGAAGCTCCCGTGGCCTCTGGCTTCTCGCTCATCGCCAAGTCCCTTGCTCTCGTGGTTCCTCGTGGTTCCTCGTGGTGCTGCTCCCACTCACCGACCGCCCAAGAAGAAACCCCCTGGCCGTGGTGGCACAGGGGGCGGGCTCGGCGAGCGCGTTGTGGCGCTCGCCGTCAGGTAAGAAGCAGGTCGTCAGCGAAAACACGCACACGCATGGTGCCCCCCATGCTCGCGAACCGGGCGGCGCCGGTCAAGCACCACCCCGGGGACCCGTCGCCGGGGGCGTCAGAAGCATCTACGCTCGGGCGCCATGCGAGGCGTCGGGCGGGCAGTGGCACGGGTGGCTGTCGTTGTAGCCGTCGGCGCCGGGGTGGTCGCCGCGGTCCGCGCCCTGCTGGCCCGTCTGGCCGGAGAACCCGGGGCGCCGAGCCTCCGGGGTAGCTTCGACTCGTGGCCCGCCGTCCCGCAGGCACCTGACCGTGGGGGCCCGAACGGCTCGAGCGCGGCGGCCGGGAGTGGCACGGGAAGCTGACGCCGGGAGTGGCGCCGGGACGCGACCCGGGGAGCCACACGGTGGGCCGTCGACGCCTACAGGGACGTGGTCGTGAGGACGCGGCACCCGGAGGAAGCCGTCACCACCGCCAGCCGATGCGAGGCGACGGCGCTGCCATGCCCGCCGGTGGCGGGGTTGAACACGTAGACGAGACCCGGGTTTCCCCGGTACAGGACCGAGGCGAGGAGCTGCAGGGTCCGATCCGATCCCGCGGCGCCGACGGCGGCCGACAGGCAGCGCTCGAACGGCGCGCTGGTCGTGGCGGCGCGGTACCCGTCGGATTCCGCCGCCCCGCCGGAGTGGGCCGGAGGTGGGGACGTCCCCGGGCGTGCGGCGTCCGCCTGGTCCGACAAGGAGGCCATGATGCGAGACCGCAGCGCGCCCCGGGTGTCGATCGTGCCGAGGACCACGCCGGCGGTGGCGGCGTCCGGCTCGGCCCCGTCGGACGCGAACGCACCGCCACCGGCCGCCGACGGCTGGTTCTTCGCAGACGACAGCGGCTCCGTGGCGCCTGTTGACGACTGCGATCGCGGCGAGCTCCTCGGGGCCGTAACCGGGGTCGCCGCAGAGTTCGGCGAGGAGTGCGCCGAGGAAGCCGTCGAATGGCCCGATGGGCCCGACGACGACCGCGCCAACGGGGCCCCGATGGCAACGGCCAGGGCCACGACTGCGGCGGCTGCTCCGATGACGACTGGCGGACGGCGGTACGGGCGGATCCGCGCCGGTGCGCGCTCGGGCGCCTTGCGGTGCCTGATCTGGTCGCGGTCGGTCCCGGCAGCGTCGTCCCGAGGAGAGTCGATCCCGGCGGCGTCGACGATGGCGGCGATCGAGGCTGTCCGTACGTGCGGCGCCACGGGCGTTACCACGGCCCGGACCCGATCGCGCACCAACTCGAGGGCCACCAACCGGCCACGGCACGCCGCGCACCCCTCGAGGTGCCGACGATCGACTCGCGGCGTAGCGCTCTCGCCGTCGAGGTATGCCGACAACTGCTCGACGCCGAGGTGCCCGGCGGGGCGGTGCCCGTCGCTCAGGTACACGTCGATCATTCGCTTCGCTCCTCCTGCTCCGCCGGTTCGCAGGAGAGCGCCTCCCGGCTCGCCGGCGCACGGTCCTTGCTCGTTCTGACGACGGGACCGGCGGCAGAGTTCCCGGCTGCCACCTCGCCCGCCGGACCGTTCTGGCCCGCAGTCTCCGAGCCCCACATCGCAGCCAGAGACGCCCGCCCGCGGGCGATGCGCGAGCGCACCGTGCCGACCGGCACGTCGAGGATCGCGGCGATCTCGTCGTAGGGCAGGTCGCACACGTCGCGGAGCACGACTGCGGTGCGGAACTCGATCGGGAGTCGACGCAGGGCGACGTCGACGTCCATCCTGGCGGAGACCGCGTCCGCCGGGTCGAGGTCCGCCCCAGGTCCGGCCCCGCCGACGCCCCCGCCGACGCCCCTGCCGACGCCCCCGCCACCCCCGCCACCCCCGCCGCCGACCGACGCGCCGCCCTCCGACCCGTGTCCCTCCAGGAGACCCGGCAGGGGTCGGGGTCGGCGTCGGCGTCGGCGCAGCTCGTCGATGCAGGAGTTGGTGGCGATGCGGTAGAGCCAGGTGCCGAACGAGCTCCTGCCGTCGAACCGGTCCAGCGCCCGGATGGCCGCCACCATGGCGTCCTGCGTGGCGTCGAGCGCGTCCGCCTCGTTACCCAACATGCGGCGGCACAATGCGTGCACGCGGTCGTATTGGGCCGTGATCAGCGCTTCGAGCGCCTCGGGGTCACCGCCGCGCGCCGCATCGAGATCGCCTTCGTGGACCACCGAAGCGCGCGCCGGGGATCAGACGCAGGTGATCCGGTGGATGTCGAGGATGCCGTCGGTGGCGCGCAGACGGGCGAAGGTGTCGTCAGGGATGGCCTGGTCCGTGGACAGCACCATGAGGGCCGTGCCCTCGGTGCGTGACGGGTCGACGTCCATCGACGAGATGGACACGCCCGCCTCTCCGAGCGCCATCCCCACGACGCCGATCATCCCGGGCCTGTCGTCGTTGCGCACGATGAGCATGTGCTCGGCCGGGGGGACCTCCACAGTGTGATCGTCCACCAGGACGATGCGGGCCTCGGAGCGCGCCCCGGTCAGCGTCCCCGCGATGGAGTGCTCGGGGGAGCGCAGCGTGACGAGGTTCACGTAGTCCCGGGCCGTCGACGTCGACACCTCGCGCACTTCGAGGCCGCGCTCGGCGGCCAGCTGCGGTGCGTTCACATACGAGACGGGCTCCTCGGTCCCCGCCGCGAAGATCCCCTTGAGCACCGCCAAGGTCAGGATCGACGTGTTGGTCCCGGCCAGTCCGCCCTGGTACTCGACCTCGAGGCGCTCGGGCAGCCCGTCGTTCAGGCAGGCGAAACACCGGCCGAGCTCCTCGGCGAGGCGGAGGAACGGGCGAACGGTCTCCGATACCTCGGTGGCCGCCACGTTGACTGCAAAGGGAACGAAGTCCCCGGCGAGCGCCAGGTTGACCTGCTCGGCGATGGTCACGCCCGCCTTGTCCTGCGCCTCCGCCGTGGACGCCCCGAGATGCGGCGTGACGACCACGTTCGGGAACGAGAACAGCGGCGACTCGGTACAGGGCTCCGAGGCGAACACGTCGATGGCCGCCCCCCCGACGGTTCCCGCGCGCAGCGCCTCGGCCAGAGCGTCCTCGTCGACGATGCCACCCCGCGCCGCGTTGACGATGCGGATGCCGGGCTTGGCCTTGGCCAGCAGGTCGGCGCCGATGAGCCCTGCCGTCTCCGCCGTCTTCGGCAGGTGGATGGTCAGGAAATCAGACTCGGCCACGAGCTCGTCGAGCGGGAGCAACTCGACCCCCATGTGGCGGGCCCGGTCGGGCGAGACGTACGGGTCGTAGGCGCACAAGCGCATCCCGAAGGCGAGCGCCCGCTGGGCGACCAGCGCGCCGATCCGGCCGAGCCCGACGACGCCGAGTGTCTTGCCGTGCAGCTCCACGCCTTCCCACTTGGTGCGCTCCCACTTCCCCGCCATCAGCGCGGCGTGCGCCTGCGGGATGTTGCGTGCCTGAGCGAGGAGCAGCGCCATGGCGTGTTCGGCCGCCGAGAGCACGTTCGACTCGGGTGCGTTCACGACCATCACGCCGCGCCGGGTGGCGGCTTCCACGTCGACGTTGTCGAGACCGATGCCGGCCCGCCCCACCACAGCCAGATCGGTGCCGGCCTCGAGCACCTCGGCGGTCACCTGGGTCGCCGAGCGGACGATGAGGGCGTTGGCGCCGACGATGGCGCCGAGCAGCGTTTCGGGCGTGAGGTCGAGCTGCACGTCCACGTCGTGCCCCGCCGCCGCCAACTGCTCGAGCCCGCGGGCCGCGAGCTTCTCGGTGATCAGTACTCGTGCCATGTGTGTCCTTCGTGCGCTTACGGCTCGGCCGTGGCGAAGAGCTTGCCGAGCCTGGTGACCCCTTCGACGATGGCGTCCTCGCCGAGTGCGTACGACAGCCGCAGGTATCCGGGAGCGCCGAAAGCCTCACCCGGGACGACAGCCACACCGACCTCGTCGATGGCCACCTCGGCGACGTCGGACGAGGTCGACATGGGGCGCCCCGCCACCGTGCCGCCGAGCAGTGCCTGCACCGACGGGAAGGCGTAGAAGGCGCCCTCCGGCTCGACGCACGTCACCCCGTGGCAGTCGTTGAGCAAGCGGTGGATCGTCACGCGACGGCGGTCGAAGGCGGCGCGCATGCCGGCCACGGCGCTGAGGTCCCCCCGGAGAGCCGCCAGCGCGGCGCGTTGCGAGACGTTCGAGACGTTCGAGGTGGCGTGCGACTGCAGGTTGGCGGCGGCCTCGACGACGTCGGGTGGCCCGATGAGCCAGCCCACCCGCCACCCGGTCATGGCGTAGGTCTTGGCCACGCCGTTGATCACGATGCACCGGTCGACGAGCTCCGGCACGGCCGACACGATCGAGGTGAAGACGTTGTCCCCGTAGACGAGGTGCTCGTAGATCTCGTCCGTCACGACCCACAGGCCGTGCTCCGCCGCCCACCGGCCGACGGCGGCCACCTCGTCGGGCCCGCACACCGCGCCGGTGGGGTTGTTGGGCGACACGAACAGGACGACCTTGGTGGCCGGCGTGCGTGCCGCCTCGAGGGCCTCCACCGTGACGTGGAACCCGTTGATCTCGGCCGTCGGCACCGCGACGGGCACGCCGCCGGCCAGAGCGACCGCTTCGGGGTACGTCGTCCAGTACGGCGCCGGCACGAGCACCTGGTCACCGGGGTCGAGCAGCGTCGCGAACGCCTCGACCACCGCCTGCTTGGCGCCGTTCGTCACCAGGACCTGGGAGGGGCTGACCGACAGCCCGGAGTCGCGCTCCGTCTTGGCGGCGATGGCTTCGCGCAGCACGGGGAGCCCCGCGGTCGGGGTGTAGTGGTGGTTGGCGGCGTCGCGGCAGGCCGCCACGGCCGCCTCGACGATGTGCTCGGGCGTCGGGAAGTCCGGCTCGCCGGCCCCGAACCCGATCACGTCCGCCCCCCCGGCCAGCATCGCCTTCGCCTTGGCGTCGACGGCCAACGTGGCCGACGGGGACACCGCCGCCACCCTGGCGGAGATGCGCTTTTCGCCGGAGGAGACCATGGCTGCCATGCTTGCACACGTGACGAGCGCCGCTGCCACCCCCCACGCACCCCTCCCCGACATCCGGATCCCCCACGCCTTGAAGCCGTCCGACGGGCGGTTCGGCAGTGGCCCCTCGAAGGTCCGCCCGGCACAGGTCGAGGCACTGGCCGCGGCCGCGACCACCTACCTGGGAACGAGCCACCGCCAGGCTCCCGTGAAGAAGGTGGTGGGCCGGCTGCGGACCGGGCTCCGCGACCTGTTCTCGCTCCCCGACGGGTACGAGGTCGTGCTCGGCAACGGCGGGACCACCTGCTTCTGGGACATCGCCACGTTCTGCCTGATCGAGCAGCGCAGCCAGCACCTGTCGTTCGGCGAGTTCTCGTCCAAGTTCGCGGCGGCCGCGGCGGCGGCGCCGCACCTCCTGGACCCCCAGGTCATCGAGTCCCCACCCGGAACCCATCCCGAGGCGGCGGCGGCCGACGACGTCGACCTGTACGCGCTCACCCACAACGAGACCTCGACCGGGGTGGCCATGGAGATCCGCCGCCCGGCCGGCGCCGGGGGGTCCATCGTGGCCGTCGACGGCACCTCGGCGGCGGGGGGGCTACGGGTCGACCCGGCGCAGTTCGACGCCTACTACTTCGCGCCGCAGAAGTGCTTCGCCGCCGACGGCGGGCTCTGGGTCGCCCTGCTCTCACCGGCAGCCCTCGAGCGCGTGGCCCGGATCGATGCGGGCGGCCGGTGGGTGCCGGCGTTCCTCGACCTCACCACCGCCATCGACAACTCCGCCAAGGACCAGACCTACAACACCCCTGCACTGGGGACGTTGCTCCTCTTCGCCGAGCAGGTCGAGTGGATGAACGCCGGCGGTGGGCTGGAATTCGCCGCCGGCCGGTGCGACCGCTCCGCCGAGATCCTCTACACCTGGGCCGAGCGGTCGGACTTCGCCGTGCCCTTCGTCGGCAAGCCCTCCGAGCGCAGCCACGTCGTCGGGACGGTGGACTTCGTGGAATCCGTCGACGCCATGGCGGTGGCCGCGGTGCTGCGGGCCAACGGGATCGTCGACACCGAGCCGTACCGCAAGCTCGGGCGCAACCAGCTGCGGGTGGCGATGTTCCCGGCCATCGACCCCGAGGACGTCGCCGCGCTGTGCGCGTGCATCAACCACGTCGTGGGGGCCCTCGCCTCCTGATCAGGTGGCGGGGCTGACGGAGCTCATGTTGAAGTCGGCCACGCGCAGGGCGGGCATGGCGGTGCGGTTCATCCACTCGCCCCACTCACGCGACAGCGCCCGCTCGGTGCACCCGGCCTCGACCGCCTTCGCCAGGACCTCCAGCGGGCTCTCGTTGAAGCGGAAGTTGTTGACCGCCCCGACGACCTCGCCCCGCTCGACCAGGTAGACCCCGTCACGCGTCAGCCCGGTCAGCAGGAGCGTCACCGGGTCGACCTCCCGGATGTACCAGAGGCAGGTGAGCAGGAGCCCGCGCTCGGTCGAGGCGATCATGTCCTCGAGCGTGCGGCTGGCACCGGGGAGTGTCAGCACCAGGTTGCCGACCGGCGGGGCCGGGTCGACGCCGGCACGCCCGGCGGCGGCCCGGTGGTAGCGCAACCGGCGCAGCGTCCCGCGCTCGATCCAGCGCGTGGCCCCGACGGGCAGGCCGTTGTCGAACACCGACACGTCGGTCCCGGACGCGCCCGTGGTCAGGAAGGGCGAACACTCCAGGCCGGGCTCGGCCGGGTCACCACGCAGCTCGAAGGGCATGGGGCACAGGGGCTCGCCGACCTTCGTCCCTCCCCCCGCCGCCGAGAAGGGGCTGCGGCCCTCCTCGGCGTCGCGCCCCGACATCGCCTCCGACAGCGACACCATCAGGTCGGCGGTGGCGTCGGGCGGCAGGAGCACCTCGTAGCGTCCCGCCGGGAGCTCGACCTGCCGGTGCGCCCACCCCAGGCGTCGGTCGAGCCGCTCCTCGAAGGCGTAGACGTCGATGTCGTCGAACGACGAGGTCCCCGCGCCCGACCACACCGACCGCCGACCGTCGGCGCTGCGGGCGACGAGCTCCATGGTCCCAGCCGGCTGGACGTGGCGGCGACGAAGCCCCGCGCTGGTCCCGAGGTAGACGGACTCGACGCCGTGGGTGGCGAACCCGGCGATGAGGTTCCCGGCGGACCGGGCCCGGGCGAAGGCGTCACCGAGCCCTCGGATCACGCCGTCGAGGACGGCCGGCGACGTCAGCACCGGGGGGTCGTCGAACCCGCCCCCGCCACCAGGGGGGCCGGAAGGGTCGACGAGGGGTGCGGCGTCCGGGGCGGGCCCCGCCCGGGCCGCCTCGCCCTCGCTGGTCCGCACCAGCTCCTCGACGTCGACGTCGCCGCTGGCGCTGGCCACCCCGACCGCCGTGGGAGCGGCGCCGACGGGGGCGGCGGGAGCCCCGGGCACCAGGCGGAAGCTCACCACGACCACGCGCCGGTCGCGACGCATGCCGTTGGTGGTGGTGGTGTTGTTGGCGAAGCGGACCTCGGCCTGGCTGACGTCCTCGACGATGACCGTGCATCCGTCGCTGCGGCTGGCCGCCAGGGCCCGCTCGACCACCTCGTGCGGGGGCGACATGCTCACCGCGAGGCCTCGTCCCGGGTGTTCAGCACCCGGATCCCCCGGAACAGCGCCGACGGGCACCCGTGGCTCACCGGCGCCACCTGGCCGGGCTGCCCCTTGCCGCAGTTCATGGCCCCGCCGAGCACGTAGGTCGAGGCGCCGCCGACGGCCTCGAGCGAGCCCCAGAACTCGGTGGTCTGGGCCTGGTAGGCGACGTCCCGCAGCTGGCCGGCCAGGCGCCCACCCTCGATGCGGTAGAAGCGCTGCCCGGTGAACTGGAAGTTGTGGCGCTGCATGTCGATGGACCAGCTCTTGTCCCCCATGACGTAGACGCCCCGGTCGACGCCCGACACCAGGTCCTCGGTCGTCGGTCCCGGCCCGGGACCGGGAGCGGGCTGCAGCGAGACGTTGGCCATGCGCTGGATCGGCACGTGCAGCGGTGAGTCGGCGAACGCGCACCCGTTGGAGCGGGGGAACCCGTTGTCGACGGCCATGCGCCGGTCGAGCTGGTAGCCGACGAGGACGCCGTCGCGCACGATGTCGAACGACTGGCCGGCGACGCCCTCGTCGTCGTAGCCGACCGTGGCGAGGCCGTGGGGCGTCGTCCGGTCCCCCACCACGTGCATCACCGGCGACCCGTACCGCAGGGAGCCGAGCTGGTCGACGGTGGCGAACGAGGTCCCGGCGTACGCCGCCTCGTACCCGAGCGCCCGGTCGAGCTCGGTGGCATGGCCCACCGACTCGTGGATGGTGAGCCACAGGTTCGACGGGTCGATCACGAGGTCGAAGGTGCCGGCCTCGACGGAGGGGGCGGCCATCTTCTCGGTGAGCAGCGAGGGCAGTTGGTCGAGCTCGGCGTCCCAGTCCCATCCGGCGCCGGCGGTGTACTCCCAGCCGCGCCCGACCGGCGGCGCCAGCGTGCGCATGGACTCGAAGGTCCCCGACCCCTCGTCGACCCCCACGACCTCGACCACCGGGAAGACGCGCACCCGCCGCTGGGTCGTGACCGTGCCCGTCAGGTCGGCGAAGTGCTTGTCCTCCACCACCGCCAGCACGCGGGCAGCCACGTGGTCGACCCCCGGGGCCCCGAGCAGCCTCCCGCTCCAGTCGTCCAGGAGGGCGACCTTGTCGGCCACGGCGACCGTCGTCGGGTCGACCTCGTAGGGCGACGACCACTGCACCTCGCCGTGCGGCGGCTCGTCCGCCAGCTCCACGGGCCTGCCGAGGGCGGCCGCGGTGGCGTCGGCGAGCCCGGCGGCCTCGTCGGCGAGCCCGGCGGCGGCATCGGGATGGAGGTCCACCGTCGCCGCGAACCCGATCGACCCGCGGCGCACGACCCGGAGGCCGACGCCGACCTCGGTGTCGTCGACCGTCGTCTCGACGCGGCCGTCGCGCAGAGCCACGAACTGCGAGCGGAGCCGCTCCACCCGCACCTCGGCATGGCTGCACCCCAGCGCCGCGGCCCGTTCCAGCGCGGCCGTTCGCACCTGCTCGAGCGGCAGGTCGCCCAGCTCGGCCGGGCCGCCCCCGGACACCACGCCCGGGAGCCTCAGCCGCCCGAGACGTCCTGGACGCGCTGGCGGCCCGCGCTGATGAAGGGCATCATGGCGCGCAGCTCGGCGCCCACCTTCTCGATGGGGTGCACGGCGCCCTTGGCCCGCAGCTCCTCGAAGCGCGTGCGACCCGAGCGGTTCTCGGCGATCCACTCCTCGGCGAACGCCCCCGACCGGATGTCGTCGAGGATCCGGCGCATCTCGGCCCGGACGTGCGCGTCGATCACCCGGGGGCCGCGGGTGAGATCGCCGTACTCGGCGGTGTCGGAGATCGAGTACCGCATGCCGGCGATGCCCTGCTCGTACATGAGGTCAACGATGAGCTTGAGCTCGTGGAGACACTCGAAATACGCGGATTCGGGTTGGTACCCGGCGTCCACCAGCGTCTCGTAGCCCGCCTGCACGAGCGACGTGAGCCCCCCGCACAGGACGACCTGCTCGCCGAAAAGGTCGGTCTCGGTCTCCTCCTCGAACGTCGTGTCGAGGACCCCGGCACGCGTGGCGCCCAGCGCATAGGCGTACGACAGCGCCAGGTCGTGCGCCTTGCCCGACGCGTCCTGGGCCACCGCCACGAGCGAGGGCACGCCGCCGCCCTCGGTGTAGGTGCGCCGCACGAGGTGGCCGGGGCCCTTCGGCGCCACCATGGCGACGTCGACGCCCGGCGGCGGGACGATCTGGCCGAATCGGATGTTGAAGCCGTGGGCGAAGAGCAGCGCGTCGCCCTGGCGCAGGTTCGGGGCGATCTCCGCCTCGTACACCGAGCCCTGCTCCGTGTCCGGCAGCAGCATCATGATGAGGTCCGCTTCGGCGGCCGCGTCGGCCACGGAGAGCACGCGCAGCCCGGCCTCCTCGGCCTTCTGCGTTGAGGACGACCCGGCTCGCAGCCCCACCCGCACGTCCACGCCCGACTCGGCGAGGTTGAGGGCGTGGGCGTGCCCCTGGGACCCGTAGCCGATGATCGCCACCTTGCGACCCTGGATCAGGCTCCCGTCGGCGTCGGACTCGTAGTACAGCTTGGCCATCTCAGCCTGCCTCTCCCTGGTGAGCCCCGGCGACGCCCCCCAGCGGGGTCGTGTCGCCCACCGGGGCGGTGCGGGGCCCCAGCTTAGGCAGGGCGACCCGGCCCGTCCGCTGGAGCTCGACGATCCCGAAGGGCCGGACCGTGTGCTCGAACTCATCGATGGCACCGGGAGTGGCCGCCAGCATCACCGTCATGCGGTCGCCCGCGGCGCCCCCGCCCTGTCCTGCGCCGTCGAGGACCGTGCCCCCGAACCGGTGCACGAGCGCGGCCACCTCGTCGCGCGCCGCGGCGCCCGCCTCCACGGTGACGAGGAGCATCTCGCGCTCGACGGCCTCGTCGGGCGCCAGCTCGGTGATGGACACGACGTTCACGAGCTTGTCGAGCTGCTTCATGATCTGCTCGAGCGGCGCGGACTCCACGTCCACCACGATCGTGAAGCGGCTGAACCGCTCGTCGTCGGTCGGGGCCACCACGAGCGAGAAGATGTTGAACCCGCGCCGGCTGAAGAGGCTGGCGACCCTGGTGAGGACGGCGGGCTTGTTCTCGACGATGGCGGTGACGATGTGGTGCCGGGGCGGGGCGCCACCGCCGACCGCGGGGACGGCGGCTGACGGGACGGGGCCGGCGCTCATCGGCCGCCCTCGCCCTCGGACGGCCGGACGATGATGTCGTCGTTGGACGACCCCGCCGGCACCATCGGGTACACCTTCTCGAAGGCGTCGGTGCGGAAGTCGATCACCACGGGGCGGTCGTCGATCCCGTTGGCCTTCTCGATGGCGGGCGCCACCTCCTCGGCGGACTCCACCTTGAGCCCCACGCACCCCATGGCCTCCGCCCACTTCACGTAGTCCGGAAGGTCGGGCGACAGGTACACCTCGGAGTAGCGCTCCTCGTAGAACAGCTCCTGCCACTGGCGCACCATGCCCAGGTAGGCGTTGTTGAGGATGGCCACCTTGATGGGGATGCGCTCGGCCGACGCCGTCACGAGCTCCTGGGCCGTCATCTGGAAGCAGCCGTCGCCGTCGATTGCCCACACCATCTTGTCGGGCCGCCCCACCTTGGCCCCGATGGCGGCCGGGACGGCGAAACCCATCGTGCCCGCGCCACCGGAGTTGACCCACGTGTAGGGGTTGTCGAACTTCCAGTACTGCGACGCCCACATCTGGTGCTGGCCCACGCCCGCCGCCACGATGGTGTCGTCGGGCGTCATGTCCCGCAGGGTCTCCACGACGAACTGGGGCTTGAGCGCTCCGCCGTCCTCCTGGGTGTAGGAGAGCGGGAACTGCTCCTGCCAGGCGTGCACCTGCGCCATCCACGGGCCGAGGTCGCGCCCTTCCCCCCCGTCGTGCGCCGACGTGGTGCCACTCACCGGCGAGCCGGTCGAGGGGCCGAGGCCCAGCGTCTCGAGCGCCCGGAGCAGCTCCTCGATCACGACCCGGCAGTCGCCGGCGATGGCCACGTCCGGGCGGCGGACCTTGCCGAGCTCGGCGGGGTCGATGTCGACGTGGATGACCCTGGCGTCGGGCGCGAAGGCGCTCACCTTCCCGGTCACGCGGTCGTCGAAGCGGCTGCCCAGGGCGATCAGCAGGTTGGCGCGCTGCATGGCGGTCACGGCCGTGTAATTGCCGTGCATGCCGGGCATGCCCAGGCACAGGGGGTGCCGGTCGGGGAACGCGCCGCGGGCCATGAGCGTCGTCACCACGGGGATGCCGGTGCGCTCGGCCAGCTCGCGCAGTGCCCCGGCGGCCCTCGCCTTCAGGATGCCGCCCCCCGCGTAGATGACGGGCCTGGTGGCGCCCAGGATCAGCTCGGCGGCCCGGCGGACCTGCTCGGGGTCTCCCTCGGTCTGCGGGTGGTAGCCCGGAAGGTCGAGGTCCTCGAGCCCGGCCGGCCAGTACCAGTCCATCTGCGCGTTGGACACATCCTTGGGCACGTCGACGAGAACCGGGCCGGGCCGGCCCGTGGTGGCGACGTGGAAGGCCTCGGCGATCACCCTCGGCAGGTCCTGGGCGTCGGTGACGAGCCAGTTGTGCTTGGTGATGTCCATCGTGACGCCGGTGATGGGGCACTCCTGGAAGGCGTCGGTGCCGATGGCGGTGGTGGCCACCTGGCCGGTGATGACCACGATCGGGATGGAGTCCATGGCCGCGTCGGCCAGCGGGGTCACGATGTTGGTGGCGCCCGGCCCGCTCGTGACCATGGCCACGCCGGGACGGCCCGTCACGTGGGCGTAGCCTTCGGCCATGTGCCCCGCCCCCTGCTCGTGGCGCACGAGGACGTGTCGGATCGACGAGTCGAGGATCGGGTCGTAGACCGGCAGGATGGCCCCGCCGGGGAGGCCGAAGATGACCTCCACGTGCTGCATCTCGAGGCTCTTGATGAGGGCCTGGGCCCCTGTCAGTCGCATGGCCTTCCTGTCTTTCGTGTCTTGTGCCGGTTCGGGGTTCGGGGTTCGGGGTCCGGGGTCCGGGCGGGAACGGCCCCGGAAATGAAACGACCTCCCGTGGGGGAGGTCGAAAGGCGCAGGGAGCCGCGGGCGCGGCGCCGTGCGCTACCGGAGAACTACGAGGGTGATGTCGGGCGTGGCGGGCTCTCCGTACATGGTCCCACCAGTCTTGCACGGGTCGGGGTGCGCGGCAACCCCACCGGAATGGGCGCCTGCGACGCACCCCCATAGGGTGTCCCCTGTGGACGAGCTGACCGCACGGCGCGCCAAGTCCTTCGGGCCGGTGGCGGCCGTGTACGACCGGGTACGCCCCGGCTACCCCCCCGACGGCGTGTCGTGGCTGCTCGAGGAGTCCTCCGGCACCGCCCGGACGTCGCGGCGGCGCGTGCTCGACCTGGGTGCGGGCACCGGCGCGCTCACCCGGGACCTCGTGGCCCGAGGCCTCGACGTCGTGGCGGTCGAGCCCGACCCGCACATGCGGGCCGTGCTCGAGGAGCGCGTGCCCACCGCCGACGTGCGCGGCGGGACGGCCGAGGAGCTGCCGCTCGACGACGGCGACGTCGACGTGGTGCTGGGCGCGCAGATGTGGCACTGGGTACAGCTCGACCGGGCCACCGCCGAGGTCGCCCGGGTGCTGCGCCACGGCGGGACGCTCGGGCTCCTGTGGAACCTGCGCGACGAGCGGGTGCCGTGGATGGCGGAGCTCGGGGCCGTCTTCGGCGGCGAGGACGTTCACGGCGGTGCCGCCCGGGTGGCCCTGCCGCCAGGGGCCCCCTTCACCGCCACGGCAGCACGCGACTTCCGGTGGTCGCAGGAGCTGGCGCCGACCGACATCGTCGATCTCGTGGCGACCCGCAGCCACGTGCAGGTGCTCGCCGATGACGAGCGCAGCCGGGTGCTCGCCCGCGTCGGGGACTTCGTCGAGAGCCATCCCGCCGTCGCCGGCCGGGGGCGCATCGTCGTCCCGTACGTCACGAGCTGCTGGCGGGCGACCCGGGCGTAGCCGGACACGGCTGGCCCGGTGGGCGATCCCGACCGGACCGGGCACGGCCGGGAGGTGACCCGGGCCCGACCCGGGCCCGACCTGTGGACCCGGCCCGGGCTCAGGGCTCGGTGACCGCCCCGCGTTCGGCCCCGGTCACGAGGCGCGCGTACTTGGCCAGCACCCCAGTCGTGTAGCGGGGCTCGGGCACTTTCCACTGGGTGCGCCGGCGCGTCAGCTCGGCGTCGTCCACCCCGAGGTCGATGCGCTTGGCGGTGACGTCGATCACGATGGGGTCGCCGTCGGCGACCAGGCAGATCGGACCACCGTCGACGGCCTCGGGGGCGACGTGGCCCACGCAGAACCCGTGGGTCCCGCCCGAGAACCTCCCGTCGGTCACGAGGGCGCAGTCGCCACCTCGTCCGGCTCCCTTCATCGCACCGGTCACCGCCAGCATCTCGCGCATGCCGGGGCCGCCCTTGGGCCCCTCGTAGCGGATGACGACCACGGTGCCGGGATCGATCTGCCCCGCCAGAATGGCGTCGAGCGCACCCTGCTCCCCGTCGAACACCCTGGCCGTGCCCTCGAAGCGCGGCGAGTCGATGCCCGCCACCTTCACGACGCCGCCGTTGGGTGCCAGCGAGCCGCGCAGCACGGCGATGCCACCGTCGGCGTGGATGGGCGACGACAACGGGTGCACGACCTCGCCGTCGGGCGCCGGAGGGTCGAGGGCGGCGAGGTTCTCGGCCACCGTTCGGCCCGTCACCGTGAGGCAGCCGCCGTGCAGCAGCCCCGCGTCGAGCAGCTCCCGCATCACGACGGGGACACCCCCCACGCGGTCGATGTCGACCATGTGGTATTTGCCGTGCGGCTTGGTGTCGGCGATGTGGGGCACCCGCGTGGCCACCCGGTTGAAGTCGTCGAGGTCGAGCTCGACGCGCGCCTCGTTGGCGATGGCGAGGAGGTGCAGCACGGCGTTCGTCGAGCCTCCGAGGGCCATGACCACCGCGATGGCGTTTTCGAAGGCGGCCTTGGTCATGATGTCGCGCGGCCGGATGTCGCGTTCGAGCAAGCCGATCACGGCGCGGCCGGTCTCGTAGGCGAAGGCCTGACGCCGGGGGTCGACGGCCGCGGGCGAGGACGAGCCCGGCAGGGACATGCCGATGGCCTCGGCGACCGACGCCATGGTGTTGGCGGTGAACATCCCGGCGCACGACCCTGCCGTGGGGCAGGCGTTGTGCTCGATGAGCGAGAGCTCCTCGTCGGAGAGCGACCCGGCGGCGTGTGCGCCCACCGCCTCGAACACGCTGACGATGTCCAGCGACTCTGCGCCGGGCCTGCCCGGGATCGACCCGGGGAGGATCGACCCGCCGTAGAGGAAGACGGCGGGGAGGTTGAGCCGGGCGGCGGCCATCAGCATGCCCGGGAGCGACTTGTCGCACCCCGCGAACGTCAGCAGGGCGTCGAAACGCTCGGCGTGCATGACCGTCTCGATGGAGTCGGCGATCACCTCACGCGACACGAGCGAGGCGCGCATCCCCTCGTGACCCATGGAGATGCCGTCGGAAACGGCGATCGTGACGAACTCGATGGGAAAGCCTCCGGCCTCGCGCACACCGTCCTTGGAGCGCTTGGCCAGACGGTCGAGCGGCATGTTGCATGGTGTGACCTCGTTCCACGACGACGCCACGCCGACCTGCGGCTTGGTCCAGTCGTCGTCGGTCATGCCGATCGCCCGCAGCATGGCCCGGGCCGGGGCGCGCGTCGGGCCGTCGGTGACCTCGAAGCTGCGGATCTTCATGCCGTGCGGCCCCGGGGGGGCGGTGGGATCGTTCCGGTCGTCAGCCATGGGCCGACAGGTTAGGGCCGGCCGAGGGCCCGGGCGGCGGCCGGGTCCACCTCCACATCGGGGCCGAGGCCCTGGCGCACCACGTCGACGAGGCCCGACTCGAGGGCGTCCACCCCGATGTCGACCCGCCGACCGGCGGCGTCCTCGAGGACGAGGGCGCGCCCGCCGGAGCCGGGCCCGCCGAACCCTCCCCAGCCGCTGAATGCGAACCCCGGCACGGGGCCGTCGTCGGCCAACCGCACCACCCGGACCTGGCCGAGGTCGACGACGCGCCAGCCCCGCAGGATCCTGACCGCCACCCACCGGGGGCCGGCGGCGACGGCGGCGCGCAGTCCCACACCAACGGTCAGGACCAGTCCCGCCAACGGCAACGCGGCGAAGAGGCACCCCACGACGCTCCACGCCACCGGGTGGCCGAAGGCCCACACGAAGAAGAGGGTGAAGAGCGCGACCACCGCCAGCATCCCGAGGCAGGCGACGGCGATCGAGCGGAGCGCGCCCCGCACCAACCGGGACTGCCGCAACCGCCACACCACATCGGGGCGTGCGGCCCGTCCGGTCGGTACGCCGCCACCGGAAGCCGCCTGTCGTACGCGCACGACCTCCAGGCTAGGGCGCAGCACTCCGGCACCGGTCCGCGCCCATGCCACCCCGGGCGCCCTGCGCCCAGACCACGACCGAGATCAGCCGGTGTCGAGCTCGGAGGGTGGGTTCCACTCCCACCTGACCGGGCCGCCCGTCAGCGTGTAGCCCTCATAGGTCTTGAGGGCGTCGTGGTAGGCGCACACCCTCGCCAGGCGGGCGAGCGCCATCGGCTCTCCGTCGGCCTCGGGGGTGTCCACCTGCACGATCTCGAGGTCCCAGGCCACGTGGCACTCCGGCACGACGCACCGGGGATCGCGTCCCACGAGCGCGTCCCGTACGTGCTCGGGCACTCCCCACCCCGCATGGCACACCGAGACGACGTCGAACCCGTCGGCCACCAGGAGCTCGAAGAAGGACCCGGGGATGAGTGCACGGGCCGTGGCCACGGGAACGGGTCCCACGCCGGGGATCTCGCACACCTCACCGCGCTCGACATGGCCTCGTCGCAACGCGGTGGCGTCCACGTGCAGGTGGACGATGGTCGTCCCGGAGTCGTCGGACGTGGCGGTTGCGCCGAGCGGGTGGGCACCTTCCGGCGTCGTGGCTGGGCCGGCGCCCCGTGTGACGAGGTCGACCAGCGCGTCGGCCGCGCAGGCGGACACCGAGTCGCGCCGGCCGCCGCGGCGCGCCGCGGCGACGAGCTCTCCGGCGCGGGCCTCGAGCGACGCCAGGAACCTGGCGCCCGCATCGGGTGCGAGCGAGAACTCGCCACGGACGGCACCATCGGGACCGCTGCGGTGATGGAGGAACCGGGCCCGCCGGACCGACTCGTACCGCTCCATCTCCGCGGCGGCAGAGCCCGCCACCGCCTTCACCTGCCGGCAGAAGCCCCTCAGGCCCTCGAGGCCGCAGGTGCCCGCCACGTCGAGCAGCTCCACCTCGGCGGCGGGGTCGGTGGTGGCGGCCGATGTGATGGCGTGCAGCTGCGGGACCGAGAGGGCGCCGCGGCGGAGCGCCGCCTCGGTCCGGGGCAGGGACTCCAGCCGCTCGGCGGTCTCGAGGGTGGCGACGGCATCACCGGTCGGCGTCCCGGTGGCCCTGGCCATCCACGATGCCGCCGACCCGTGGCCGGCACGGCGCCAGGTGTCCGACTCGGCCACGAGCGGCGCCAGCAGGACCTGGGCGGCCGACCCCAAGCGGGTCAGCTCGGCGAAGGCCTCGAACAGCTCCGCCGCCCGGGCGGGCGCGATGTCCTCGGGCGCGAGCCGGGCCACGAAGTCGGCGATCTCGGCGACCGCCGCCCTCGGGGACTCGAGCACCATCGTCATGGCCCAGACAATGCCAGAAGAACATGAGATATATCAAGAGGCAATCAGAAGACGTCGAGGGGCACAGCCGCGCCCGGGGATCAGCCGCGCAGGCGCCGGAGCTCCTCGGCGACGGCCTTGCCGTTGGCCCGGTTCTGCGTGGCCCGCATCACCTGGCCGGTGAAGAAGCCCACGAGCTTGTCCTCCGTCCCCGAGCGGTAGCGCTCCCACTCGTCGGGGTGGGCGGCCACCACCTCCGCCACCACGGCAGCCAGCGAGGATTCCTCGAGCGCCTCGAAGCCCTTGCGCCGGGCGATCTCGGCGGGGTCGCCCCCGGCGTCGAGCATGTCGGCGAGGACGGCCTTGGCCTGCGTGGCGCTCACGGCCCCCTGCTCCTCCATGCGGATCAGGGACGTGAACGCCGCGGGGTCGAGGCGGCGGGCGGCGTCGGCGTCGGCGGCCGCCTCGTTGGCGGCGCGCGCCAGCGCCAGGCCGGCGTCGGCCCCCGCCGTGGCGGCCGCCACGACGAGCCCGTCGAGCTCGAGCTCGACCACGGTGGCGATCTGGCCGGTGCGGGCGTCGGTCGCCGGGGCGGGCCCCAGCAGCGCGGCCAGCCTGGCCCTCCGGTCGGCGGGCATCGGCCCCAGCGACGCGGCGACCTCCGCCTGCCAGCCCGCGTCGGGCACGACGGGGACGAGGTCGGGCTCGGGGAAGTAGCGGTAGTCGAACGCCTCTTCCTTGGAGCGCAGGGCGACCGTCTCACCGGCGTCTTCGTTCCAGTGCCGCGTCTGCTGGACGACCACGCCACCGGATTCCAGCAGCGTCACCTGCCGCTCGATCTCGAACTCGATGGCCCTCCCGAGCGACCGCAGCGAGTTGAGGTTCTTGATCTCGCAGCGCGTCCCGAGCTCCGCCGTCCCGGCCCGGCGCACCGACACGTTGGCGTCCACGCGCATCGACCCTTCCTCCATGCGGCCGTCCGACGCCCCGGTGGCCACGAGGATGGCGCGCAACTCCGACGCGTACAGGCGGGCCTGCGCCGACGAGCGGATGTCGGGGGCCGAGACGATCTCGACCAACGGCACCCCGGCGCGGTTGTAATCGACGAGGGCGTGCTCGGCATCGTGGATCCTGCCCCCGCCGCCCATGTGCGACGTCTTTCCGGTGTCCTCCTCCATGTGGGCGCGCTCGATGCCCACGCGGCTGCCGTCGGGAAGCTCGAGCCACCCGCCGACGTTGATCGGCGCGTCGTACTGGCTCACCTGGTAGTCCTTCGGCATGTCCGGATAGAAGTAGTTCTTCCGGTGGAACAGCGACGGGCGGATCTCGCAGTGCAGGGCGATACCGATGCGCATGGCGTACTCGACCGCCCGGGCGTTGAGCACCGGCAGGGACCCGGGCAGGCCGAGGCACACCGGGCACACGTTCGTGTTGGGCTCGTCACCGAAGGCGTTGCGGCACCCGCAGAACAGCTTCGTCTGCGTCTTCAGCTCGCAGTGCACCTCGAGCCCGATGACCGGCTCCCAGCCCTCGCTCATGCGGGACCTCGGGCGCTCACGGGGCGTGCACCCGGGGGGGCACGGGCACGGGGGCGGCGTCCTCGAGGACGGCCGCCACCCGGAACATCACCGGCTCGCCCAGCGCGGGCGCCAGGACCTGGACCCCCACGGGCAGGCCGCCGTCGTCGCGGCCGAACGGGACGCTGATGGCAGGATGGCCGGCGAGGTTGGACGGGACGGTGCACACGTCGGAGAGGTACATGGCCCACGGGTCGTCGACCTTGGCGCCGATGGCGAACGCCGTGGTCGGCGTGGTGGCGCCCAGCAGGGCGTCGAAGCGTTGGTAGGCGGCCGCCAGCGCCTCGACGATGAGCGTGCGGACCTTCTGGGCCTGGCCGTAATAGGCGTCGTAGTAGCCGGCGGACAGCGCGTAGGTGCCGAGCATGATGCGCCGCTTGACCTCGGGCCCGAAGCCCGCGGCGCGCGTGGCCGCGTTCATGGCCTCGACGGTGTCGGCCTCCACCCGCAGCCCGTAGCGCACGCCGTCGTAGCGGGCGAGATTGGACGAGGCCTCCGCCGGCGCCAACAGGTAGTACGCCGGCAGCCCGTGGCGCAGCTCCGGCACCGAGCACTCCTCGACGGTCGCGCCGGCGCCTGCCAGCGCGTCGGCGGCCTCCCGCACGCGCGCCGCCACGGCGGGATCGACGTCGTCCACCAGCTCGGCGGGGACGCCGATGCGCAGGCCGTCGACGCCGTCGGACAGCGCCGCCACCGATCGGGGCGAGGGCCGCTCCAGGCACGTCGAGTCGAGCGGGTCCTGCCCGCCGATCACGTCGAAGAGCGCGGCGCTCTCCGTCACGGTCGAGGTGATGGGGCCCACCTGGTCGAGGGAGCTGGCGAAGGCCACGAGCCCGTAGCGCGACACGGTGCCGTACGTGGGTTTCATCCCGACCACGCCACACAGCGCCGCGGGCTGGCGGATCGAGCCCCCGGTGTCCGACCCGAGCGCCAGCGGGGCGAGCCCGGCGGCCACCGCCGCCGCCGAGCCGCCCGACGAGCCACCCGGCACGCGGGCCGGGTCGTGCGGGTTTCGGGTGGGGCCGAAGGCGGAGTTCTCGGTGGACGATCCCATGGCGAACTCGTCGAGGTTCGTCTTGCCGATCACGACGGCGCCGGCGGCCCGCAGCCGCTCCACCACGGTGGCGTCGTACGGCGGGCACCAACCGTCCAGGATGCGCGACGAACAGGTGGTGGGGATGCCCCGGGTGCACAGGTTGTCCTTCACCGCCACGGGAACGCCGGCGAGCGGTCCGGGGTCCCCCCCGGCGTCCACCGTGGCGTCGACGACGGCGGCGGCGGCGCGCGCCGCGTCGTGCAACACCGTCAGGAAGGCGTGCAGTTCCGGGTCGGTGGCGTCGATGGCGGTGAGGAAGCGCTCGACGACGTCGGCCGCCGGCACCGACCCGTCGCGCACGCTGCGGGCGATGTCGAGGGCGGGGGCGGGGCGGCTCACAAGGCGTCCCCCAGGATGCGGGGCACCTTGAAGCGCCGGTCCTCGACGGCGGGGGCCTGGGCGAGGACCTCGTCGCGGTCGAGCGACGGGCGGGGCTCGTCGGGGCGCGTCACGTTGCGCAGCGGGAGCGGGTGGGCCGTGGGCGCCACCCCTTCGGTGTCGAGGGCGGCGACCTGGGCGGCGTGGGCCAGCACGGTGGCGAGCTGCGCGGCGTAGCGGTCGAGCTCCTCCTCGGTCAGCGCGATGCGCGCCAGGCGCGCCACGTAGGCGGCGTCGTCGCGCGTCAGGTGGCGTTCGTCGGCCGTCACCCGAGGACGTCGCGCACGAACGCCACCGTGCGCGCCTCGACGATGGGGGCGTCGTGGTCGAGCGTGGCCACGTGGTAGCTGTGCTCGAGCCAGACACGCTCGACCGGACCCGACACCTTGGCCACGAGCGCGTCGCCCGAGGAGGAGGGCACGACGTGGTCCTCGCGGCTCGACAGCAGGAGCACCGGGCACCGGATGTGGTCGAGGCGGGCGGCCACCCCGTCGATGCCGTCGAACAGGCTGAGGGCCGCGGCGATGGGGGAGCCCGTGTACGCCAGCTCGACCGGGCCCTCCTTGGCGATGTCGGAGCCCACCCCCGGGGCGATCTCGGTCCCGGCGTCGAGGATGCCCCGCAGCACGTCGCGGAAGCTGTCGGCCGGTGGGTCCACGAAGGGGTTCACCAGCACGAGCCCCCGGATCTCGGGGTGGTGCTCGGCCAGCCAGCAGGCGAGGGTGCCTCCCATCGACAGGGCCACCACGGCGACGTCGCCGCCGCGGCCGGCCAGGCGCCCGAAGGCCTCTTCGGCGGTCTCGGCGTAGTCCGACCAGCGCGTCGGGACCATGTCCTCGACCGCCGTGCCGTGCCCGGGCAGGAGCGGCAGGTCGACCGTGTAGCCCTCGGCCGCCAGGGCCTCGGCCAGCGGGCGCATCGACTGCGGGTTGCCCGTGAAGCCGTGCAGCACCAGCACACCCGACGACCCGCCGTCGTGCGTGTACGGCTCGGCTCCGGGCATCACGGGGGCGGCCACGACGGCATGCTAGGTCACGGCCCGGGAGCCACCGGGCCTGGACGGCAGGTAGGGTGCCAGGCACCACGTCGGGGGCCGTGCACGGGTGACGGCCGCAGGTGAGCAGCAAGGAGCACAGCAGCGATGACCCAGTTCCCGTTCCTCAGTGACGAGTGGGTTGGTGAGGCTCGCAGGATCCGCGAGGAGTACGGCGGGGGCGGCGGGGCGGTCGCCCACCAGATGCGCATGAACCTCGTCATCACCGAGGTCCCGTTCGGCGACGGGGCGATCGACGCCCACATGGACACGTCCGACGGCCGCCTCAAGCTCGAGACGGGCCACATCGACCCCGTGGACCTCAAGGTCACGCTCGACTACGCCACGGCCAAGGCCATCCTCGTCGAAGGCAATCCCTCGGTCGGCATGCAGGCCTTCATGGCCGGCAAGGTCAAGGTCGAGGGGGACATGGCGAAGCTCATGATGCTCCAGGGCGCCAGTCCCGACGAGTCCGCGCAGGAGGTCGCCAAGCGCCTCCGGGAGATCACGGCCTAGCCGGCGCCGCCTCCGGGACGGGGGCGGGCGCAGGCCCCACCACGGGTGGGCGGTCACCGGCGTCGAACGCCTCGACCGGCCCCACCGACGGCACCGGCCCCACCGACGGCACCGCGGCACGGTTGGTCGAGCGGGTCATCGCCGCGGCGGCCACGCCGACGAGCGCCAGCGCCCCGCCCACGAGGTAGGCGCGGTGGAATGCGGCCAGCAGCGGGCTGTGGGCGTGGCCGGCGGCCTCGGTGATCGTCTCCATGACCTGGATGCCGGCCACCGTGCCCACCTGGTTCATGAGCTGCTGGGAGGCCGCCGCCGTCCCGAGGTCCTCGGGGGCGAACTCGTTGGCGATCGCCGCCGACAGCGAGGGCGACGCCACGCCCAGCCCGATCCCCGACAGGACGAGCGCCACCTCCACCAACGCCAGGCCGGTCGAGTGCCCGGCCAGGGCGAACACACCCATGGAGAGCACGACCGCCGACGTCCCCACGATCGCCGAGGTCCGCTCGCCGATACGCACCGCCAGGTAGCCGGCGAAGGGCGCGATGGCCGAGAACACGATCGGCCGGGGCAGCACCAGGAAGCCCACGGCCGACTGGTTGTGGGCGTAGCCGAAGACCTGCTCGAACAGCAGCGGGGTGAGGAAGAAGGCGCCGAGGTAGGCGAAGTTGGAGAGCGTCTGCGCCGCGATGGGGAACACGAAGTTGCGCTTGCGCAGATGGCGCAGCGCCAGGATGGGCTCCACCGCCCGCCGCTCGGCCGCCCAGAAGGCCACGCCCGAGACGGCCGACGCCGCCAGCAGACCGAGCACGACCGGGCTCGACACCCCGTGGCCCGGCATGAACGTGAACGCCAGGAGGAAGGCGGCCACGCAGCAGGCGATGGCGAGGGCGCCGGCCCAGTCCAGGTCGAGCTCGCCCCGGACGATGCGGCGGCGGCCGGCGGCCCGCTCCGGCAGCACGGCGATCGCCAGCGACGCGGCGATCACGAGCAGGGGCATCTGGAGGAAGAACATCCACCGCCAGCCGAAGAGCTGGATCACGGGACCCCCGACCGCCACGCCGATCACGGGCCCGCCCGCGCCCACGAGCGACCAGAAGCCGAGCGCCTTCACGCGGTCGCGCTTGTCGAACACCGACATCACGAGGGCCATGGAGGCCGCCCCGATGGACGCGCCCACCATGCCGCCCAGGACGCGCGCCGCGATGAGGATCCCCACGTTCGGCGCCAGCGCCGACAGGGCGGCGGCCACGATCTCGGCACAGATCCCGATCATGAACAACCGGCGGTGCCCGAAGACGTCGCCGGCCTTGCCGACGAGCGGCGCCACCACACCGAACGCCAGCATCGGCCCCGTGACCACCCACGTCATGGTGCCGATGCTCGTGTGCAGTCCCCGGGCCACCTCGGGCAGCGCCACCACGAACACGGTGAACAGGAGGTTGGTGGCGAGCAGGCCCGACAAGGCCACCCACAGGACCCACCACCGGTAGTGCGGGCTCGAGCGCGCCCGGGCCCCCAGCGACTCGAGCCGCGTCCGCACCACGGACCAGCGGGCGCGGCATTCGGGACGGCCTTCGGGACGGCCTTCGGAAGAGGGTGGAACGGCGGGGCTCACGGCGAGCCCAGGCTACCGCCGGGGTCGGGAGCGGTCGCCGGGGGCCGGCGGGCTGTCAGTCGAACAGGGTGGGGAGCTCCTCGGCGAGCTCGCCCACCGTCCAGCGGTCGTCCTTCTCGAGGGTCTCGGTCATGGTCCACGGCTGGAACACCCGGACCTTGCCGCCCTGCACGAACAGCACCCGCCCGGTGAGCGGGCACCCCGCGGTGGCCAGGTAGGCCACGAGCGGCGAGATGTTGGCCGGGTTCCAGGTGTCGAAGGTCCCTGGGTCGTTGGGCGCCTTCACGATGTCGCCCAGCCCGGGCGTCTGCTCGGTCAGGCGCGTGCGCGCCGCCGGCGCGATGGCGTTCACGCGCACGCCGTAGCGCGAGAGCTCCTGGGCGGCGATGACCGTGAACGCCGCGATGCCCGCCTTGGCCGCCCCGTAGTTGGTCTGCCCGGGGTTGCCGAGCAGGCCCGACGTGGACGACGTGTTCACGATCGAGGCGCTCACCTCCCGGCCGCTCTTGACCTGCTCGCGCCAGTACGACGCCGCCCAGCGCGTCGGCAGGAAGTGGCCCTTCAGGTGCACGTGGATGACGGCGTCCCAGTCCTCCTCGGACATGTTCACGAGCATCCTGTCGCGCAGGATCCCGGCGTTGTTCACGAGGACGTGCAGGTCGCCGAAGGCCTCGACGGCCGCGTCGACCAGCCGGTGGGCCCCGTCCCACGACGCCACGTCGTCCCCGTTGGCGACGGCCTCGCCACCGGAGGCCCGGATCTCGTCGACCACCTGCTCGGCCGCCGTGCGGTCGTCCCCCGACCCGTCGACGGCTCCTCCGAGGTCGTTCACGACCACCTTGGCGCCCTCGGCGGCGAACAGCAGGGCGTGCTCGCGGCCGATGCCGCGGCCCGCACCCGTGATGATCGCCACCCTCCCCTCGAGCGCACCCATGCGTTCCCCTTCCTCACCCGGGGGCCTCCCGCCCGCGGGCGTGCCAACGTTGACAGGACGACGATGGGGGGTCAAGCAAGCCGATGGGGCCGTCTGCCGGTCGGGCCCGCCGATCAGCCGGCCAGGGCCACTCGCGCCGAGTCGCGCCACGGCGCCACGACACGGCGGACATCGGGCCGATCGCCCGCCACCAGGATGTACTCCCGGTTGCGGAGCCGCCCCACCGTGCCGACCCGCTCGCCCGCGGGGTTGTGGATGCCGATCCGGGCGCCGACGTAGCGGGTGGAGTCGAACGCCAGCACCTCGACGTGCCCGCGCACCCGGCACATCTCGACCAGTTCGTCGAGCCCCATCCACGACTCGTCGTTGTACGACAGCACCAGGAGCCGGGCGCGGACGTCGCGGACGACCTGGGCGAGGGCGCCGGGCATGGTGCGGCGGGAGTTGAACGCGCTGCGACCGCCGTCGCGCACCTCGGTGCGCTTGCACGCCACGCCGTAGTGGGCGGGCGCGTCCCAGGCCACGAGCGTCTCCCAGATGTGGTAGTTCGCCTCGTAACGGTGCTGGTTGTAGGGCGGATCGAGGTACGCGAGGTCGAACGCGCCGAGGGTCGGGGCGAGGAGGCAGGCGTCGCCCCGGACCGCACCACCCGGCCCCGGCAACAACTCGGGCACCCGTAGCTCGAGCGGGCGGAAGGAGCGGTCGGACCACTGCTTCACGTAGGCCATCTGCACGCCGGTGGTGGAGTCGACGCGGTCAGCCGCCTCGAGCAGGCTCGTCAGCAGCACCGGCTCGAGAGGGCTGCCCGCGTGGTCCCGGGCGATGGCGCCGCGGACGGCGTCGATCCTGGCGCCGTTGGCGGGCTGGAAGAACCGGGAGCGCTCGCAGAACGTCTCGGTCACGTACCCCGGCCGGCCGGGCACGGCGTTGAGGGCTGCCACCGCCCGCTCGAGCTCGACGGCGTCGACGGCGTCGCCGTCGGTGGCCACGTAACACGCCGCCAGGACGGCGGCGCACCGGGTGGCGTCGACGGCCGTCACCACCGCACCCTCGGCTTTGAACGCCTGGGCCACGCGGGTGGTGCCGGTGAAGAGGTCGAGGGCGGTGCGGGCCCCGGCGCGGCGGGCCATCGCCCCGAGGACGGGCACGAGCCGCCGCTTGGAACCGAGGTACTTGATCACGGCGCGCCGGACCCGCCGGGGGTCCCGGGAGTCCCGGGAGCCCCCTGCGGGCCGTCGGCCACGAGGCGGGCGACCTCGTCGTCGCCGACCTGGTGGAAGTCCTCGTACCACTCGCTGATGCCGAAGAACTGCTCGGTCACCTCGGCGCACACGACCTCGTCGGCGACCGCTTCCAGGGCGGCGACGGCCGCGGGCGGCCCCACCGGGACGGCCAGCACGACCCGGGCCGCGCCCCGACGGCGCATGACCTCGACGGCGGCGCGGGCGGTGAACCCGGTGGCAAGCCCGTCGTCCACCAGGACCACCGTCCGCCCGGCCACCGCCACGGGCGGACGGTCGCCGCGGTAGACGTGCAGGCGACGCTCGAGCTCGTCGAGCTCGCGCGCCGCCACGGCGTCGATCACGGCGTCGGTCACGTGGAGCTGCTCGACGAGCACGGCGTTGACCAGCCGCACCCCGCTCTCGGCGATGGCCCCCAGGCCCAGCTCGGGCTGGTCGGGGTGCCCCAGCTTGCGGACCACCACCACGTCGAGGGGCGCACCGAGCGCCCGGGCGATCTCGCACGCCACGGGGACGCCACCTCGCGCCATGCCCACCACGACCGGCGGCGCCTCGCCCTCCCCCGTCACCCCCGCCAGGAGGGCGGCGAGCCGGCGCCCGGCGTCGCGCCGGTCGACGAAGGTCACGCGCGCCCGGCGCGCCCGGCGCGCCCGGCGCGGCGCATCCACCAGCCGGGGTCGCGCGCATGGGCGTGGAAGTGGTCCGGGATCTGCCGCATCACGTCGTCGAGCGTCCACGTCCCGGCGCCGAGGACCTCGTCCGCCACCCGGCCGAGCTCGGAGACCATGTGGGCACGATCCTCGGGCGGCGGGTCGGTGCCGTGGGTCCGCCACACCACCATCGGCACGGCGCACACCTCGCAGTCCGCCACCCAGCAGACGTCGTCCTCGTGGTACCAGGTGGTGAGGCGCGCCGCCTCGCACAGCTCACACCCCATGGGCGTCATCCCGCATGGTCGGGGGCCGTCGTCGCACCCGGGCCACGACGCCCGCCTACTTGCTGTAGAGCGTGACCGTGGTCCCCTCGGGGACCTGCGTGCCCGGGCCGGGGTTGGCGTCGAAGACCTTGCCACCCAGCGGGCCCTGGTCGGTCCCCGGCACCAGCTTGGCGTTCTGCAGGATCGTGATGGCCTGTGCCACGGTCTGGCCGATGATGCTCGGGACGGTCACGAGGGGTGGCCCCTGGGAGATGTGCACCGTCACGGTCGCACCCTGCGGCGCCTGGCCGGTCGGGCTCCAGTCGATCACCTGCCCGCTGGGCACCCCGGACTCCGTGTACTCGTTCACGCACGAGGTGACGAGCCCGACCGCCTGCAGCGTGGTCGTCGCCCCCGAGCACGTCTGCCCGGTCAGCGACGGGATGTTCTCGATGGGCGGCCCGGCGGAGACGGTCACCGTGATGATCGACCCGTAGATCGCCGTCCCCTTGGGGTTCCAGTCGATGACGGTGCCCTTGGGCACGCTCGTGGAGTTGGGGTCGGTGCAGGCGGCCTTCAGATGCGCCTGGGCGAGGACGGTGGTGATGTTCGGGCAGTCGCCGGTCACCGTCGACAGCACCGGCACGGGCACGGGGGGCGGCCCCTTCGACTCCACCACCGACACCGCGCTCCCCTCCTTCAGCTTCGTCCCCGCTGCCGGGATCTGGCGCAGGATCTGCCCCACGGGCGCGGTGATCGAGTAGCGCTGGCGGGTCAGCGTGACGTGGAAGTGGTCCTTGCGCAGCGCGGCGTCGGCCTGACCGGTCGTCAGGCCCGTCACGACGGGGAGCTTGTGGCTCGGGGTCAGCAGCTTGGTCTCCCGCAGGGCGTACATGGTGCCCGCGGCGGCCAGTCCCAGGACCACCACGAGGACGGCCACCACCCATGGCCAGCGCCGGCGGCGGCGGCGGCGGACGGTGGAGGCGGCGTCGGTGAGGCCCACGGCAGCGGCGAAGGCCAGGACGTCGGGGTCCTCGCCACCGCGGCCCATGCGCCGGCCGGACGCCGGCGCATGGGCGGGGGGCGCCGACATCCCGTGCTCGGTGAGGTCGTGGCGCTCGGGCGCGACCACGGGCCGCGCCACCACACCGGCGCCGCCGGCGCCGGCGAGCCGGAGCGGCTCAGGGGCGGGCAGCTCGGCGGCGAGGTCCCGCAGGCGCGCCGCCAGCGCGGCGGCGTCGAGCCGGTGCTCGGCGTCCGCGGCGGCGGCGTCGTCGAGCACCGCCGCCAACGGGCCCAGGGCGTCGTGGCCGGGGAGGTCGGCGTCGACGCGCGCCATGAGGGTCGAGATGGTGGTGTCGGCGGTGAAGGGCACGACCCCGGTCACCGCCTCGTAGAGGACCAGCGCCAGTGCGTAGACGTCGGCCCGGCCGTCGACCACGTGCCCGAGGGCCTGCTCGGGCGCGGCGTACCGGGCGGTGCCCACCGTGGCCCCGGCCGGCTCGGTCAGGGCCGCCTCGGCCAGCGCCCGGGCCAGGCCGAAGTCGGCCACCCGCAGCCGCCCCTCCTCGTCGAAGAGCAGGTTGGCCGGCTTGACGTCACGGTGGACGAAGCCGCGGCCGTGCGCGTAGGCGAGCCCCTCGGCGGCCTGGATGCCGACGGCGACGGCCTGCGGCACGCTCAGGCGCGTCCCCTCGTCGAACATGTCGCGCAGCGAGCCCCCGCCCAGGAACTCGAGCACGAGGAAGGGCCCCTGGTCGTCCTCGCCCCAGTCGTGCACGGCCAGCACGTGCGCGTTCGCCAGCGCGGCGGCCGACTGCGCCTCCGAGCGGAAGCGGCGGAGGAAGGCGCTGTCGGCGGCCAGTGCGGGGTGCAGGACCTTGACGGCCACACGACGCTGCAGCGTCGTGTCGAACGCCGCGAACACATTCGCAGACGCCCCGCTCCCGAGCGCGGACTCGATCCGGTAGCGGCCGGCAAGGACCCGACCGATTGATTCGGTGATGGTCGACATGGGTCCATCCCCAGGCTACCGACGGCGCCGCGCGGATCGGTGGACCAGCCACGGCCCGTGGCCGTCCACCGCGGGGATCAGGCCCCGGGCAGCTCGCCGGTGGCGAGGAGCTCGCCGAAGCGCGCACCGTCGACGATCGGAATTCCCAGGTCCTCGGCCTTCTTCAGCTTGGCCGCACCCGGCTCGGCGCCGAGCACCACGGCCCACGTCCTGGCCGACACGCTCCCCGGCGACTTGCCGCCCCGGGCCAGGATGGCCTCTTCGGCCTCCTCCCGGGTGTAGTCCTCCAGGGCGCCGGTCACCACGACCGAGCGACCCTGCAGCGTCTGGGGCAGGTCGGACCCGGCGGCCAGCGCAGCCTCGGGCACGCCGGCGGACCCGGCGGCCAGCGCAGCGTCGGGCACGCCGGCGGACCCGGCGACGGGGCGGGCGCCCGGCTCGACGAAGCCGACCCCCGCGGCGCGCAGCTTGTCGATGACCGACCGGTTCGCCGGCGACGCCAGGAACTCCACCACGCTGTCGGCGATGACGGGGCCGATCCCCTCCACGGCCGCCAGCTCCGTGACCTCGACCCCGACCAGGGCATCGAGCGACCCGTAGGCGCGCGCCACCGCCCGGCTCCCGGTCGGCCCGAGGTGGCGGATGCCGAGCCCCACGAGCAGGCGGCTGAGCGGTCGGCCCTTCGAGGCCTCGATGGCGGCGAGCAGGTTGTCGACCGACAGGTCGCCGAACCGCTCGAGTGCCACGAGCGGCGCCGATCGCAGCGCGTAGACGTCGCCGGGGTCCGACAGCAGGCCCGCCTCGACCAGCTGGACCACGCGCTTGTCACCCAGGCCCTCGATGTCCATGGCGCCGCGCGACGCGAAGTGCACGATCCGCTGCACGCGCTGGTCCGGGCAGTCGATGTTGGTGCAGAACGTGTCACTCTCGCCCGGGAGCCGGACCAGCGGGCCGCCACAGCTCGGGCACGCCGTCGGGAAGACCCACCGGCGCGCGCCGCGTCGGCGCGCCGAGAGGACGGGCCCCACCACCTCCGGGATGACGTCCCCCGCCTTGCGCACCACTACGGTGTCGCCCGGGCGCACGTCCTTCAGGCGGACCTGGTCCTCGTTGTGCAAGGTGGCGAGGCCGACGGTGGAGCCCCCGACGAACACCGGCTCCAACACGGCGAACGGCGTCGCCCGGCCGGTGCGACCGATCGACACCATGATGCGCTGCAGCGTGGTGGTGCGCTCCTCGGGTGGGAACTTGAAGGCGATGGCCCAGCGCGGGGCGCGCGACGTCGAGCCCAACCGGCGCTGGAGCTCCAGGTCGTCGAGCTTGACGACCACGCCGTCGATCTGGAAGTCGAGGTCGTGGCGGTGCTGCTCCCACCGGCGACAGTACGCCTCCACGTCGGCGGTGCCCCGCACCACCTCGACCTCGGGGTCGACGGGGAGGCCGCACCGGCGCAGCAACTCGAGCGCCTCGCTGTGGCTCGCCACCGCCGGCCCGCCCTCCACCATGCCGAGCTGGTAAGCCCAGAACGACAGGTCGCGCGAGGCGGTCACGGCGGGGTCCTTCTGCCGCAGCGACCCGGCGGCCGAGTTGCGGGGGTTGGCGAACGTCTTGAGCCCCGCCGCCATCTGGCGCTGGTTGAGCTGCTCGAACGACGACACCGGCATGTACACCTCGCCGCGCACCTCGAGCAGCGACGGCCTCGGCCCCCGACCCCTCGGCCACGACAGGGTGGCGGGAACCGCCGTGATGGTGGCCACGTTGAGGGTGACGTCGTCGCCGGTCACCCCGTCGCCCCGGGTGGCCGCCTGCACCAGGCGCCCGTCCTCGTAGACGAGGGACATGGCGAGCCCGTCGATCTTGAGCTCGCAGACGAAAGCGGCGTCGGCCGTCTCCGGCGCGATGCGCGCCATGCGCTCGAACCACGCGTGGAGCTGGTCGATCCCGAAGGCGTCGTCGAGGCTCATCATCGGCGTGCGGTGCTGCACCGGGGTGAACAGGGGGGACGGCGCCCCCGCCACCCGACGCGTCGGCGAGTCCGGTGTGACGAGGTCGGGGTGGGCGTCCTCGATGGCGCGCAGCTCGCGCACCAGCGCGTCGTAGTCGGCGTCGGCGATCTCGGGCGCGTCGAGCTGGTAGTAGCGCTCGTCGTGGAACGCGATCTGCTCGCGCAGCTCCTCGGCCCGGCGGGCGTCGGACGCGGCGCTCGGGACCTCCGCCATGCGCGGGAGCGTACCGGCGCTCAGCCGGCGACGGCCGCGCCCACGACGACGTCGGGGTCGGCGGCGTCGTAGAGGGCGACGGTCTGGCCCGCCGCCACCAAGGGCTGAGGCTCGTCGAACACCACGGCGTCGCCGTCCCACGTGCACGGGGCGGCGGCACCGTGCGCCGTGGTCTGGGCACGGGCGCGGCCCCCCACCGCCAACGCCGCGCCGGCCCAGCGCGCCGGCCCGACGGGGACGCGGGCGGCCACGGCCTGCTGCGCCCCCCCGACCGTGATGCGGCGGCCGGGGACGTCGACCGACAGCGCGAACCGGCGCCGGCCGTCGGGTGCCGCCCCGAGCCCCCGCCGCTGGCCGACCGTCACGAGCTCGGCCGCGGGGACGCTGCCGACCACGGCCCCGGTCGCCGCGTCGACCAGGTCGGCGGGGTGCAGCTCCAGGCGCTCGGCGAGGAACCCGCGCCGTCCCGCGCCGGAGTGGACGAAGCACACGTCCTGGCTGTCGGGCTTGTCCGCCGTGCGCAGCCCGAGGCGCGCGGCGCGGGCCCGCACCTCGGCCTTGGTCAGGTCCCCCACCGGCAGGACGACCCGGGCGAGCTCGTCGCGGCCGAGCATCGACAGCACATAGGACTGGTCCTTGGCCCGGTCGGCCCCCCGGCGCAGGCGGGGGCCGCCCGCGCCGGCCACGACCCGGGCGTGGTGACCCGTGGCCAGGGCGTCGAAGCCCAGCCGCAGGCAGCGGTCGAGGAGGAGGCCGAACTTGATCCGGCGGTTGCACTCGATGCACGGGTTGGGCGTGCGGCCCGCGGCGTGGTCGGCGACGTAGGGGGCGACCACGGAGGACTCGAAGGCGTCGGTGAAGTTGAAGACGTGGTGGTCGAGCCCCAGTTGCCCGGCCACCCGCCGGGCGTCCTCGACGTCGGCCACGGAGCAGCACCCGCTGTCGGAGGGCCCGCCCCACAGCTTGAGCGTGGCGCCGACGACCGCGTGGCCCGCCTCGGCCGTCAGGGCGGCGGCCACCGACGAGTCGACCCCGCCCGACATGGCCACGAGCACCCGCACGGGGGTCAAGCGTAGGGCGACGTCGTGACGGTGCCGGTGGCGTACCCACCGGGAGGTGAGGTGTCGGCGGCCCCGGGGTGATGAGAGGCGAACGAGATGCACCTCCCGGGAAGAGATACGACGCAATGCGATGATCATGGTGCGGAGGGTGGTGCCCGAAAGGGGAATCGAACCGAGCACGGAGCCTGGTCGCCCGCTGCGCCACCACGAGCTCTTCCACGCTGCCCGGGGCCGGGCGGCACGGCCGAGATCCCGACGGCCTCCCCGTCGTCGGCGCGTTTGGCGCCGGCCCGCCCGGCCCCCACGCGGACCACCGCCGGGGCGGGCCCGCCGGCCACCGGTCCGGGCGGCGACAGCGGCGACGACGATCGCCACGAGGCCCCGGAGCGGCTCAGGCGCGCAGGCGCTCGACGATCTTCGGCATGACACCGAGCACGTGGTCGACCTCGCCCGCGGTGGTGGTGGGCCCGAGGGAGAAACGGACCGCCGTCCTGGCCTCGGCGACGGTGAGGCCCATCGCCAGCAGGACGTGGCTCGGCTCGACGGCGCCGCTGGCGCACGCCGCGCCCGCCGAGGCACCCACACCGGCATCGTCGAGGAGCACGAGGAGCTCCTCCTGGTCGACGCCGGCGATACAGAGGTGGCAGCTGGCGGCGACCTTCGCGACGCGGTCAGCCACTCCACCGACTCCGGCGTGCACCGCCGTCTCCCCGATGCCGTCCACCGTGGCCCGCAACCCGTCCGCCAGCCGGTCCCGCAGCACCGCCACCCGGGGCACGGCGTCGACGCGGCCGTCGGTGGCAGCGCGCAGGGCGGCCGCCATGCCGACGATCCCAGCGACATCGTGGGTCCCGGGGCGCCGGCCGCGCTCCTGGGCCCCGCCGTGGAGCACCGGCCCCAGCGACGCGCCGCCGCGCACCACCAGCGCGCCCATGCCCTTGGGGCCGCCGAACTTGTGCGCGCTCACCGACACGAGGTCGGCGTCGGCGGCCGCCTCGGCGACGTCGAGCCACCCCACGGCGGCGACGGCGTCGGTGTGCACCAGCGCGCCGGGGGCGCGCTGGTGCACCATCGCCGCCACGTCCCGCACGGGCTGCACGGTGCCCACCTCGTTGTTGACGAGCATGACCGACACGAGCCCGACGTCGGGGCCCAACACGCCCGCCAGCGCCTCGAGGTCCACCACCCCCGACGGCCGCACGGACACGACCGTGCCACCCAGCGCCGCGCACGCGTTGCGCACGGCATGGTGCTCGACCGCCGAGCACACGACCGTGCCGCGCCCGGCGGCGTGCGCGCCGAGCACGGCGAGGTTGTCGGACTCGGTGCCGCCGGCGGTGAACACGACCTCGCCGGGCTCGCACCCGAGGCAGGCCGCCACCTCGTCACGCGCCTCGTCGACCGCCGTCCGGGCGCGGCGGGCGACGGCGTGGGAGCCCGAGGGATTGCCGAAGTGCTCCGTGAGGTACGGGAGCATGGCTGCCAGCGCCTCCGGCCGCAGCGGCGTCGTGGCCGCGTGGTCGAGGTACGCCTGCACGGGACCAGGCTACGGCTTGCCCACCATGACCACGACGGCGGCGACGAACACGAACGCCAGGACGACCGCCGAGAGCGCCAGCCGGCGGCACGTCCGATCGAACGCACCGGCCCCGTCCGCACCGGCCCCGTCCGCACCGGGATGGCGCGCCCAGAGCCCGGGCAGCGCCGCCTGGACCCGTCGCTCATCCGGCCACACCACGGCCTCGGCCATCACGGCGGCGAGCAGCCACAGCGCCATGCCCACCACCACGAACCCGTCGCCGGCCTCGAACGCGCCCGCGCTGGCGCCGAGGAGGGCGACGCCGAAGACGGGCACGCCGTAGAGGGCGCGGCCGGCCCAGTTGACGCCGGGCCGGAAGTACCGGCGCACACCCTCGGCGCCGCCCGCGCCGGGCCCGCGCCGGGCCCGCGCCGCCTGCACCCCGGTGGCCACCAGCGTCCCGAACCCCACCACCGCGCACAGCACGTGGAGGACGAGCAGGATGCTGTAGAGCGCGCCGGTCGGCACGGCGGGCACCGTTGCGAACGGCCACTCCGACCCCACCACGACCACGCTCGACACAACTCCGACACATTGCCCTGGCGGGCAGGTCCCCGCCGGGACCCCGGCCGCCGACGACACAACGAGTGGACATCGATCCACGTCACCCGGACCCGGAGTAGCGTGGGCTGTGAGCACCGGGGCACTGGGCGTGGCGAGCACGAGGCCACAGGCCGCCCGGTAGGGTTACCGATGGGTAATGAGGCAATGGGCGTCGACACGGGTACCGTGACAGAGAAGAGCAGCCCGGGGGGCACGGGATGAACCAACTCCGCTTGGACCCGCTCACCGGACGGTGGGTCGTGGTGAGCGTCGACCGCTCCCAACGCCCGTTCGCCTTCGCGCCCCCGGCCACGCCCATCCAGGCCGACACCAGCCGGCCCTGCCCCTTCTGCGCCGGCAACGAGGAGTCGACGCCGCCGGCTCTGGAGACCTACGGCTCGAGCGGCTCGTGGCTCGTCCGGGTGGTCCCCAACCTCTACCCCGCCTTCGAGGGTGACCACCCGTTCGTGGTCGAGAACCGGGGACCGGTCTTCACCCAGGCCACCGCGGGCGGGATCCACGAGGTCCTCGTGATCTCCCCCGACCACGACCATGGCTGGGAGGGGATCTCCGACGAGCAGGCCGTGCTCGTGATGGCGGCCATCCGTGACCGGATCGAGGAGCACTCCACGGTCCCGGGCCTGCGCTACAGCCAGGCGATCGTGAACTCGGGGCGCGAGGCGGGGGCGTCGATCGAGCACCCCCACGGGCAGCTTCTCGGGATGTCGTTCGTGCCGCGCGAGCTCGCAGAGGAACAGGCGGGGTTCGCACGCTTCGCCGGCCGGTGCCTGCTGTGCACCACCGTCGACGCCGAGGAGGACGCCCGCCACCGCGTGGTGTACGCCAATGAGCGCGTGCTCGTGGTGTGCCCCTTCTGGAGCGGCTACCCCTACGAGATGCTGGTCATCCCGCGCACCCACGGGCCGCACCTCCACCGGGCCACGCCGTCGGACCTCGCCGCGGTGGGACGGGCGCTGCGCACCGTGCTGGGATCGCTCCACGACCGCCTCGGCGACGTGTCCTACAACGTCGTCTTCCACTCTGCGCCCTACCGTGCGCCCGAGCCCTACCACTGGCACGCCCACGTGTGGCCGAAGCTCACCACCACGGCCGGGTTCGAGGCGGGGACCGGCGTCCTCATCAACATCATGGCCCCCGAGCAGGCCACCGAAGAGCTCCGGGTGGTCGTCCCCGCCTGAGGCTGCGGCCGGACCCAGCCCGTGCGAGGAAGACCGGGGGCGCCCCGGCCCCTACCCGAGGAAGATCCCGGCGACGCCCCGGTAGAGGTCGAGGTCGACCGTCTTCGCCTTGGACACCGCGTCGGCGATGGCCACGCGGACGATCTGGCCGGCCTGCAACGCCACCATCGTCCCGAAGGCGCCGTCGTGCACGGCCGTCACGGCGGCGACACCGAAGCGCGTCGCCAGGACGCGGTCGAACGCCGACGGTGACCCGCCCCGCTGGATGTGCCCGAGGATGGTGACCCGGGCCTCGAACCCCGTGCGCCGCTCGATCTCCTCGGCCAGCCAGGCGCCGATGCCGCCCAGCCGGGCGTGGCCGAACTGGTCGACCGACGCCCCTGACGTGGCCAGGCGGAACGACTCGGCGTCGGGCCCCTCGACGGGGACCGCACCCTCGGACACCACCACGATGGACGAGAACCGACCCCCGAGATGGCGCCGCTGCAACCGGTCGCACACGGCGTCGAGCCCGAAGGGCACCTCGGGCACGAGGATCTCGGCGGCACCGCCGGCGATCCCGGCGTGGGTGGCGATCCACCCCACGTGGCGACCCATCACCTCGCACACGATGACCCGGTGGTGAGACTCGGCGGTGGTGCGCAGCCGGTCGATGGCTTCGGTGGCGATCTGCACGGCGGTGTCGAACCCGAACGTCACCTCCGTGCCCGACAGGTCGTTGTCGATGGTCTTCGGGATGCCCACGGCATGGACGCCGAACTCGCCCAGCCGGTTGGCGACGCCGAGCGTGTCCTCCCCGCCGACCGCGACGAGAGCGTCGACGCCGTGCGCGGTGAGGTTGCCGGCCACGCGCTCGGCGCCGCCGTCGACCGTGAAGGGGTTCGTGCGCGACGTCCCCAGGATGGTGCCGCCGACGGCGAGGATGTCGCGGCACTCGGGCACGTCGAGCGGGACGTAGTCGTCGTCGAGGACGCCCTTCCACCCGTCGAGGTAGCCGATGACCTCGTCACCGTGGACGAGCTGGGCCGTGAGCACCACCGCCCGGATGGCCGCGTTGAGCCCTGGGCAGTCTCCGCCCCCGGTCAGGATCCCGATGCGCATCGACCCATCCTACGAACGGGACTCGTGGACCGCGGCCCGCACCATCTCGAAGGACGACGTCAGGACGCGCAGCGCCTCGCGGCCGGGCGGGACCAGGCCGCTGATGCCCGGGACCCCCAGATAGCCCGCCAGGAACGCCCGCCGGTTGCGGGCCTCCCAGGCGTGCGCGAGCTCGCCGAGGCCCTCGCGCCCGGACGGGTCGCGCTCGTCGGCGGCCGTGCTCGCCACGTGCCCGAACGACCAGAGCATGTCGGCCACGTCGGCGAGCGGGGACCGGAACACGCGACCGTCGTCGCCGGGGTCGGTGGACGCCCCCACCGCGGACACCGGCGTGCCGCCGGGGCTGAAGTCCACGACGTACCACCCCTGCTCGGTCCGCCTGGTGCGACCCAGGTGGAAGTCACCGTGCGTGCGGATCATGGGCGACGGGACCTGCAGGGCCCGCAGCTCGCCCAGGAGGTGTCCGACGTCGGGGCGGTCGACCACGTCGGGGCCCTCCGCCTTCAGGGCGGCGTCGATCTCCCGGGCCCATTGACCGACGTCGCCGGGGCGGCGGCCGAACGCCTTGTCCAGGCCGACGTGCATGCGCGCCGCCATCGTCCCGAGACGGTGCGCCTCGGCACCGAAGTCTCCGCCCGCGAGCTCCGGGGGCCCGCCCGACGCGTACAGGTCGCGCACCGACGTCAGCGCCAGGGCGTTACCCGACGACGCGCCGGGCAGGTACTCCTGCACGACGCCGAGGTCGCGCCCGGCGCGCCGCCACACCCCGAGCGGCGCGGCCAGGTGGTTGAACCCCACCTCGTCGAGGGCCAGGAACAGCTCGAGGTCGCGGCGGGGGCCGTCGAGCACGTGGTTGTACACGGTGAAGGCCACGCGCTCGTCGACCACGAGGGTGATCGACCCTTCGTCGTCACGCAGGAACCGCATCGCCGCGTCCGTCACCGGTTCGTCCACCACCACCAACTGCAGGAGCAGGGCGGCGATCCCGGCGTCGTGCATGGCGTCGACCGCCACGGCCGGCCCCGCGTCGTCCTCGAACTCGCCGACGACGGCGTCCTCCCCCTCGGGGATGGAACGGACGTCGTCACCGGGGGCGCGCAGGCCGATGGGGACATGCACCATCCGCTCGCCCAGCTCGGCCACCACGTCGACGATCCCGGGCCGCCCGGGCACCAGCACCTCGGCACTGACCACGCGGACGGGCGCGCCGGCGTCCCAGCCCTGCCGGCGCGCCGCGTACGCCGACAACAGGCCGGCGAGCGCGGCGCGTGCCGCGTCGGACACGTCGACCACGGTGGTGTCGGCGGGTGTCATCCCGGGCCACCGGGGGCGGGGCCCCCGAGGTCGGCCGCATGCTCCTCGAGGAGCTCGAACCAGTAGAAGCCGTAGGGGCCGAGCGTCACGCTGTAGTTCCCTCCGCCCACCGGCGGGAACGGTATCCGCCCGAGCAACTCGACGGGAGTGCGGTTCGCCCAACGGCCGATCTCGAGCTCGGCGGGCTGGGCGAAACGGCTCAGGTTGTGCACGCACAGGACGGGGTTCTGGCCGCCGGCCTCGGGCCCGGCACCGGTGCCGGCCGCGGGCCTGGCACCGGTTCCGGCCGCGGTGCCGGCCGCGGTGTCGGCGAGGCCCGCGGCGCGGCGCGCCCCGCGCCCGGTGCGCCCGGGTCGCGCCACGCGTCCGGCGCGCCCGCCGACCCCGGCGCGCTCGGGCTCCGGGCTGCGGACGTAGGCGAGGATCGAGGGGTTGGCGCACGGCACCAGGTCGAACGCACCCGTCCCGAACACCGGGAATTGCCTGCGGGTCTGCAGGATCGTGCGCAGCCAGTGGAGATGTGAGCTGGGGTTGCGCTGGTGGGCCTCGACGTTCACCGCCTCGTACCCGTAGACCGGGTCCATGAGCGGCGGCAGGTAGAGCTGGGCGAAGTCGGCGCGGCTGAAGCCGCCGTTGCGGTCCGGGCTCCACTGCATGGGCGTGCGCACCGAGTCCCGGTCGCCGAGGTAGACGTTGTCGCCCATGAGCACCTCGTCGCCGTAGTAGATGACGGGGCTGCCCGGCAGGGAGAACAGCACGGCGTGCAGGAGCTCGGCCAGGCGCCGGTCGCCGTCGAGCAGCGGGGCGAGGCGCCGCCCGATGCCCATGTGCCGGCGCATGCGCGGGTCCTTCACGTACTCGGCGACCATGTAGTCGCGCTCTTCCTCGGTGACCTTCTCCAGCGTCAGCTCGTCGTGGTTCCGGAGGAAGATCGCCCACTGGCAGCCGTCGGGGATACCCGGCGTCTGGGACAGGATCTCGGTGACGGGGAAACGCTGCTCGCGCCGCACGGCCATGAACAGCCGCGGCATCAGGGGGAAGTGGAAGCACATGTGGCACTCGTCGCCGTCGCCGAAGTAGTCGACGAGGTCGGCGGGCCACTGGTTGGCCTCGGCCAGCAACACCCGGTTGGGGTGGGCCGCGTCCACCTCCTTGCGGAGCTGGCGCAAGAGGGCGTGGGTCTCGGGGAGGTTCTCGCCGGTGGTCCCGTCGCGCTGGAACAGGTACGGGACGGCGTCGAGGCGGAACCCGTCGAGCCCGAGGTCCAGCCAGAAGCGCACGACGCCGAACATGGCGTTGACGACATCGGGGTTCTCGTAGTTGAGGTCCGGCTGGTGCGAGTAGAAGCGGTGCCAGTAGTACTGCTGGCGCTGCGGCTCCCACGTCCAGTTGGACGTCTCCACGTCCACGAAGACGACGCGGGCCTCGGGCCAGCGCTGGTCGTCGTCGTTCCACACGTACCAGTCGGCCTTGGGGTTGTCGCGCGACGCGCGCGACTCGGCGAACCACGGGTGCTGGTCGCTGGTGTGGTTCATGACCAGGTCGGCGATCACCCGGATGCCGCGCCGGTGGGCGTCGTCGAGGAACTCGACCAGGTCGTCGAGCGACCCCATTTCGGGGTGCACCGTGAAGAAGTCACTGATGTCGTAGCCGCCGTCGCGCATGGGCGACGGGTAGTAGGGCAGGAGCCACAGGCAGTCGATGCCCAGCCATTCGAGGTAGTCGAGCTTGGCCCGCAGGCCGGCGAGGTCACCGATGCCGTCGTTGTTGGAATCGAAGAACCCGCGCGTGAGGACCTCGTAGAACACCCCGCGCCGGTACCAGTCGGCGCCGCCCTTGGCGGGCAGCGCCGTGGGCCGGATCCCCGGTAGGCGCACCCCGCCGGCACGTCGGCCCGTCGGGGCCCCGGAGGGCGCCCGCCGGACCCGCGGCGCCCTGGCCGGCCGGGACACGGTCACACCCTCCGCACGACGGGCATCAGCGGCCGACGAACCGGGCGCGGCCGGGGCCGTGCTCCAGGAACGAGGCGACGCCGATGCGGGCGTCCTCGGTGTCGGACACGGTCACGAAGGCCGCGCCCTCGCGCCGCAGGGCGGCGTCGAGAGGTTCCTCAGAGCCGTCGTCGATCACGCGCTTGGCGGCGGCCAGCGCGACGAGCGGCCCCGACGCCAATCCCGCCGCCAGGGTCAGGGCCTCGTCGAGCACGCGGTCGCGGGGGACGACGCGGTCCACCAGGCCGATGCGCAGCGCCTCGTCCGCCCCCACCTGGCGGCCGGTGTAGATGATGTCCTTCGCCCGGGCCACCCCGACGAGCCTCGGCAGCCGCTGCGTGGCGCCGCCGCCCGGGATGATGCCGAGGAGGATCTCGGGTTGACCGAGGCGGGCCCTGTCGGACACGACGCGCAGGTCGCAGGCGAGCGCCAGCTCCAGCCCTCCCCCGAGCGCGTAGCCGGAGACCGCGGCGACGCTCACCCGTTCGAGCGCGGCGAGCTCGCCGGTCGCGTCCATGAAGGAGCGGTTGATGCGCTCGGCCGCTCCGGGCCCCGCGAACCCGCCGATGTCCGCGCCGGCGGCGAAGATCCGCGGCCCGCCCCACAGGACCACGGCCCCAGGAGGGTCGTGGCGCAAGGCGGCCACGGCGTCGCGCAGGCGGTCGAGGAGCGAGACCGACAGCGCGTTCATCGTGGGCCGGTCGATCGTGACCAGCGCCACGCCGTCGGCGCGCCTGTCGACGGTCACCGTCCCATCGTCGGTGGCACCCTCCCCCATGCGCGCACCGTACCCGACCCGGCACGGGGCCGGGCGCCACGACACCCGGATGCGCCGACGCCGCCGGATCAGTCCGGGACGCCCTCCTCGGCCACGCGGGCCAGCAGACGGTCGGCGGCGTCGTACGGGTCCATGCGGTGCTCGGCCACGGCCTGCGCCAGCCCCGCGAACTCCTCCTCGGCACACAGCCGGTCGACCTCGCGCTCGATGCGCGCCGCCAGCACGATCCGGAACTCGCGGCCCAGGCGGGCGGCCCGGTCGGGGCCGAGGGAGCCGTTCTCATCGAGATGGCGGCCGTGGCGGACGATCTCCTCCCACAGGGCGTCCACCCCCTCGCCGGTGGTGGCGGTGGTCTCGACCACCGGCGGCCGCCAGTCGCCGAGCGCCGTGAGGTCGAGCATCTGCTCGAGGTCGCGGCGCGTCTCGCCGGCGCCGGGCATGTCCGCCTTGTTGACGACGAAGATGTCGGCCACCTCGAGCAGACCCGCCTTGTTGGCCTGGATGGCGTCGCCCCACCGGGGGTTGAGGACGACGATCGTGGTGTCGGTGGCGCCGGCCACCTCCACCTCCACCTGCCCGACGCCCACCGTCTCCACGAGCACCAGGGGGAAGCCGGCGGCGGCCAGCACCCGGATCGTCTCCGGCACGGCGACGGCCAGGCCGCCGAGATGGCCGCGCGACGCCATCGACCGGATGAACACCCCGGTGTCGAGCGCATGGTCCTGCATGCGGACCCGGTCACCGAGGATGGCACCGCCCGAGAAGGGTGACGAGGGGTCGACGGCGAGCACGGCGACCTGCTCGACGCCCGCGGCGCGCACCGTGGCGATCAGCCGGTCGGTGAGCGTGGACTTGCCCGCCCCGGGCGGCCCCGTCAGGCCGACGGTCCGGGCCTCGCAGCCGCTCGTGTAGGCGAGGGAGGCGGCCGCACGCCCCGGCGGCCCGCCCCGCTCGACCTGGGTGACGAGCCGCGCCAGCGCCACCCGGTCGCCCGTCGTCGCCGCGTCGAGGAGCGCGGCCGGGTCCGACCCGCGCGTGAGCGTGAGCGGGGGCGGGGGCGCCGGCGGCGGCCCGGCGCCGGCGGGAGAGGTGTCGGACGGGGTCATGGAGCGGGACCGAGCGTACGAGAGGCGCGCTCGGGTCGGGAAATCGCCTCAGCCCCGTGAGACGTCGGCACCCAGCGAGCGCAGCGTGGCGGCGAGGTCCTCGTAGCCCCGGTCGATGTGGCGGGCGTCGGACACCACCGTCTCCCCCTCGGCCACCATCCCGGCGAGGACGAGCGCGGCGCCGGCCCGCAGGTCAGGGGCGCGTACGGGGGCGCCCGACAGCCGCCGGACACCGCGCACCACGGCGTGGTGGCCCTCGGTGCGGATGTCGGCGCCCATCCGCCGCAGTTCGTCCACGTAGCGGAACCGGCCGGAGAAGAGGTTCTCGGTCACGATCCCGACGCCGTCGGCGACGCTCAGCATGGTGACCAGGAACGGCTTGTAGTCCGTGGCCACGCCGGGGTACGGGAGGGTGGCCACGTCGACGCTGTGGAGCCGCCCGCTCGAGGTCGCCCGCAGGCCCTCGGGCGAGTGAGAGACCGCCACGCCGATCTCGCCCATCTTGCGCAGCACCATGTCCATGTGGTCCGCCCGGCCGTCCTCGACGACGATCTCGCCGCCGGCCAGCCCGACCGCGGCGAGGAGCGTGGCCGCCACCACGCGGTCGGGGACGACCTGATGGGCGGCGGGGCCGGGGTGCAGCTCGTCCACCCCGTCCACCTCGATGTGGGAGGTGCCCGCCCCCCGGATGCGGGCCCCCATGTGCGTGAGGAAGTCGGCGAGGTCGATGACCTCGGGCTCGCGCGCCGCGTTCTCGATGACGGTGGTCCCCCTGGCGAGGACCGCCGCCATGAGGACGTTGTCGGTCGCCGTGTGGCTCGGGTACTCGAACACCACGCGGTGCCCGACGAGCCGGCCACCGTCGCCGCCCGGCACCCGGCCCTCGATGTTGCCGTGCACCATGTCGAACTCGGCGCCGAGGGTGGCCAGGCCGTGCAGATGGATGTCGATGGGACGGTTGCCGAAGTCGTCGCCCCCCGGCAGCGCCACGCTGGCCCGTCCCGTGCGGGCGAGCAGCGGCCCCAGCACGACGACCGACGCCCGCATCTTCTCGACGAGCTCGTAGGGCGCCTCGGGGACCAGTGCGGCCGGCGTGTCGACGACGATGTCCCCGGGGCGGCCGGGCGCCCCCCCGGCGCCGGGGCCGTCCGGGAGCCGCTCGACGCGCACGCCGATGGCCGTCAGCACCTCCGCCATGAGTTCGACGTCGACGATGCGCGGCACACCGGACAGGACGTGGCGCCCTTCGGCCAGCAGGCAGGCAGCCATCAGCTTGAGCGCCGAGTTCTTGGCGCCCCCGACCCGCACCGTCCCGTGCAGCGGCCCCCCGGGGCGAACGACGAAGCGGTCCACCGGGCCCGGCGCGCCCGTCAGACGACCGGGTTCTCGGCCCAGCGGCCGAACACCGACCCCAGCGCGCCGACGATCTCGCCCACGGTGGCGTAGGCGCGCACGGCGCGCAGGATGGCGGGCATGGTGTTGGCGTCGGGGACCGCGGCGTCGGCGGTCACGGCCGCCAGGGCGGCGTCGACCTCGGCCCGGTCGCGGCGCTGGCGCACGGCGGACAGGCGCTTGCGCTGCGCCTCGTCGACCTCGGGGCCGATCTGCAGCGTCGGGGGCGCGGGCTCCTCGTTGCCCTCGGTGAAGGCGTTGACCCCCACCACGATCCGCCTGCCGGCGGCCACCTTGCGCTGGAACACGTAGGCGGCGTCGGCGATCTCACCCTGGAACCAGTTCTCCTCGATGCCCTGGAGCACACCCTCGAGCAGCGAGCCGCCGCCCCAGTCGTCGAGACGGGAGAAGACCTCTTCGGCCTGGCGCTCGATCTCGTCGGTGAGCGACTCCACGAACCACGAGCCGCCCAGGGGGTCCGAGACGTTCGTGACGCCGACCTCGTGGGCGAGGACCTGCTGGGTGCGCAGGGCGATGCGGGCCGCCTTCTCGGTGGGCAGGGCGAGGACCTCGTCCATGGAGTTGGTGTGCAGGCTCTGCGTGCCCCCGAGGACCCCGGCGAGCGCCTCGATGGCGGTGCGGACGATGTTCACCTCCGGCTGCTGGGCCGTGAGCGACACCCCCGCCGTCTGGGTGTGGAAGCGGAGCTGCGTCGACCGGGGCGACGTGGCGCCGTACCGGTTGGTCATCCACCGCGTCCAGATCCTGCGGGCGGCCCGGTACTTGGCGATCTCCTCGAAGAAGTCGAGATGGGCGTTGAAGAAGAAGCTGAGCCGGGGGGCGAAGTCGTCGACGGCGAGGCCGGCGGCCACGGCCGCCTCGACGTAGGCGAACCCGTTGGCGAGGGTGAACGCCAGCTCCTGGGCGGCCGTCGAGCCGGCCTCGCGGATGTGGTAGCCGGACACCGACACCGGGTGGAATTTCGGCATCTCGGCGGCGCAGAAGCGGACGACATCGACCACCAGTCGCATCGACGGTCGGGGCGGGAAGATGTACTCCTTCTGCGCCTGGTACTCCTTCAGGATGTCGTTCTGCAGCGTGCCGCCCAGGGCCCGCCGGGACGCGCCCGTCTGCTCGGCGGCCGCCACGTACATGGCGAGGAGGACGGGGGCGGGCGAGTTGATCGTCATCGACGTCGTGACGTCGGCCAGGTCGATGCCCGCGAACAGGTCCTCGGCGTCGGCCAGTGTGTCGACGGCCACGCCGCAGCGGCCGACCTCTCCCTCGGCGTAGGGGTCGTCGGAGTCGCGCCCCATGAGGGTGGGCAGGTCGAAGGCGACCGACAGCCCGCCGCTCCCGGCCCGCAGCAGCTCCCGGAACCGCACGTTCGTGTCCTCGGCGGTCCCGAAGCCCGCGAACAGGCGCATGGTCCACAACCGGGAGCGGTACATCGACGCATAGGGGCCCCTGGTGTACGGGGGGCGACCGGGCCACCCGAGCTGCTCGCCGGCCCGGTGCTCGGGCCAGTCCTCGGGGCCGTACACGGGCCGCAGCCCGATGCCCGACATCGTCTCGAAGTCGGCGTCCCGCAGGGTCGACGAGTCGTAGTCCTCCTGCCAGCGCGCCATGCCCTCGGAAAGCCCCTCGTGGGGCGTGGCGTCCATGGCACCAGCCTAACGGGCCTGTCGCCGCCCGCCCGGGGCGGCCGCGGCACAGGCGCCACGTCGCGTGGCGGCGTGACGACACCGGTTCCCTGCGACAAGGGCTGCCGACGCGCGCCGAGCGCGTTATGGTCGGTGCGTGGCGCCGAACCCGCGGGCCCCGGACCGCAACCTGGCCATGGAGCTCGTCCGCGTGACGGAGGCGGCCGCCCTGGCCGCGGGCCGGTGGATGGGCCGCGGCGACAAGGAGGGCGCGGACGGCGCCGCCGTCCATGCCATGCGCGTGGTGCTGCAGACCGTGGCCATGGACGGGGTCGTCGTGATCGGCGAGGGCGAGAAGGACCACGCGCCCATGCTCTACAACGGCGAGCGCATCGGCGACGGCTCGCCGCCCCCGACCGACATCGCCGTCGACCCCATCGACGGGACCACCCTGACGTCGCTCGGCCGCGGGGGCGCCGTGGCCGTGATCGCCGTCTCCGACCGGGGCACGATGTTCAACCCCGGCCCCTGTGTGTACATGGAGAAGCTGGCCGTGGGCCCGAAGGCGGTGGGATCGGTGGACGTCCGTCGCTCGCCGACCGAGAACCTCGACGCCGTGGCGAAGGCGCTCGGCAAGTCGCTGCGCGACATCACCGTCTGCATCCTCGACCGCCCCCGACACGCGCAGTTGATCGAGGAGGTGCGGGCGAGCGGCGCGCGCATCAAGCTGATCTCGGACGGCGACGTGGCCGGGGCCATCTCGGCGGCCTGGCCCGACTCGGGCGTGGACGTCCTCTACGGCACCGGCGGCACCCCCGAGGGCGTGATCGCCGCGGCCGCCCTGAAGTGCATGGGCGGCGAGATCCAGGGGAGGCTCTGGCCGCGCGACGACGACGAGCGCGCCGCGGCGGTGGCGGCCGGGTACGACCTCGAGGCCGTGCTGACCACCGACGACCTCGTGCGCGGCGACAACTGCTTCTTCGCCGCCACCGCCATCACCGACGGCGAGCTGCTCCAGGGCGTGCGCTACCACGACTACGGCGCCACCACCCAGTCGCTCGTGATGCGCTCTCGCTCGGGGACGGTGCGGTTCGTGAGCGCCCGGCACGCGCTCGACAAGCTGCGCGAATTCAGCCAGATCGAGTTCGGCTGAGGCTGGGCCCGGGGCGAGGCGTGGTGCCCGACGCGCCCCACGCGCCCCACGCGCTCGGCCGGTACCCGCTCCGCAACGACACGCAGCGCGAGGCCGAGCGCCTGGGCTCGCTGCAGTCGCTGCACGACGCCTCCACCATCCGAGGCCTCGAGCGCCTCGGCGTGGGGCCCGGCTGGCGCTGTGCCGAGCTCGGGGCCGGGGCGGGATCCATCGCACGCTGGATGGCAGGTCGCGTCGGCGACGAGGGGTCGGTGACCGCCGTCGACCGCGACACGAGCCTGCTCCGCGGCCTCGGGCGGCGGGCGAACGTCACGGTCGTGACCGGCGACCTGGCCACCATGGACTTCGGCTCCTCGCGCTTCGACCTCGTCCACTCGCGCTCGGTGCTCATGCACCTCGACGACCCCGACGCCGTCGTCGCGCGGGTCGTCCCCTCGCTGCGCCCCGGGGGCGCGGTCCTGTTCGAGGAGGCGGACGGCGCCCCCGCCCTGGCGGCGGCATCGACGCCGGACCCGGGCCTGCCCATCCCCTTCCTGCGGGTCATGGTGCCCCTCGCCGCCCGGTGGACGTGGGCGCGGGGCCTGGCGGCGCGCCTCGAGGCGCTGGGCCTCGTCGAGGTGCACGACGACCTGCGCGAGGACGTCCTCAGGGGGGCGACGCCGGGTGCCGCCTTCTGGCGCCACACGCTCGAGACGATCCGCACCCTCGTGACCGACACCGCCCGGATGGAGACGATCGCCCTCGACGGCTCCGACGGCTCCCACGGCCGGGCCGTCGACGACATGCTCACCCTGCTCGACGACCCCGAGTTCGCCGCGCCCTTCACGGCACGGCACCGGGTGTCGGCCCGGATGCCCTAACTGGCGGCTCCGGCGACCTCGAGGCGGACCTCGGCTCGGCGGCGGGAGGCTTCCGCTTCCGCCAGCTCCACGTCGGCCGGGGTGCTCTCGGCACCGCTCCCGGCCGACCGGGCGACCAGCTCGGCGATCCGCTCGCCGGCCGCCTCGAGGGACCGCCGCGCCCGCTCGACGTCGATGGCGCCGGCGCGCTCGGCGATCGGGGCGAGCACCACGACACGCTCCCCGTCCACCTGCACGAACCCGCCGTGGACGGCGGCGCGCTCCTCGGTGCCGTCCTCGCGCTGGAAGCGCACCGAGCCGGGGACGATGGCACCGATGAGCCTCGTGTGGCCGGGCATGAAGGTGGCGTCACCGACGTCGGTCCGGAGGATGACGGCCTGCACCTCCTCCTCGAGCAGGACGCTCTCGGGGGTGACGAGGCTGGACTGGAAGGTGGCCACGGCTGCTGCTCCTCGTCCGGCGGGGCTACTCGGCCCCGGCCTCGAGCTTCTTGGCCTTCTCGAGGACGGACTCCACGCCGCCGACGTTCAAGAAGGCCTGCTCGGGCACGTCGTCGAGGTCCCCGTTGAGCAGCGCCTCGAACGACTCGACCGTCTCCTGGATGGGTACGGTGACGCCCTTCAACCCGGTGAAGACCTCACCGACGTTGAAGGGCTGCGACAGGAACCGCTGGATCTTGCGGGCCCGGTTCACGGTCAGCCGGTCCTCCTCGGACAGCTCGTCGAGGCCCAGGATGGCGATGATGTCCTGCAGCTCGCGGTAGCGCTGCAGCACCCGCTGGGTGCGCCCGGCGACCTCGTAGTGCCGCTCGCCCACGATCTCCGGGGTCAGGATGTTGGACGTGGACGCCAGCGGGTCGACCGCCGGGTAGATGCCCAGCGAGGCGATCTGGCGCGACAGCTCGGTGGTGGCGTCGAGGTGGGTGAACGTCGTGAACGGCGCGGGGTCGGTGTAGTCGTCGGCCGGCACGTACACCGCCTGCAGGGAGGTGATGGAGTGCCCGCGTGTCGACGTGATGCGCTCCTGGAGCTCCCCCATCTCGTCGGCCAGCGTCGGCTGGTACCCCACCGCCGACGGCATCCGGCCGAGCAGGGTGGACACTTCGGACCCCGCCTGCACGAAGCGGAAGATGTTGTCGACGAACAGGAGCACGTCCTGGTTCTTCACGTCACGGAAGTACTCCGCCATGGTGAGCGCCGCCAGGCCCACGCGCAGGCGCACCCCGGGCGGCTCGTCCATCTGCCCGTACACCAGGGCGGCCTTCTCGATGACGCCGGACTCCTGCATCTCGATCCACAGGTCCGTGCCCTCGCGGGTGCGCTCCCCCACGCCGGCGAACACCGACACGCCGCCGTGGCCGGTGGCCACCCGGTTGATCATCTCCATGATGATGATGGTCTTGCCGACGCCGGCCCCACCGAACAGGCCGATCTTGCCGCCCTGGACGTAAGGCTCCAGGAGGTCGATGACCTTGATCCCGGTCTCGAACATCTGGGCCCGGGGCTCGAGCGTGTCGAAGGCGGGCGCGTCGCGGTGGATCTCCCAGCGCTCCTCGACGGGGCCGATGTCGTCGGTGTCGAGCGACTCGCCGAGCACGTTGAAGACGTGGCCGAGCGTGGCGTCGCCGACAGGGACCGACAGCCCGCGGCCCAGGTTGCGAACCGGAGCGCCGCGGGTGAGGCCGTCGGTCGCTTTCAGGCAGACGCACCGGACCCGGCCCTCGCCGATCTGCTGCGCCACCTCGGCGGTGACGGTGACCTTCGAGCCGTCGAGGTCGAGGTCCATCTCGACGGCCATGTTGATCTCGGGCAACGCGTGGGGCGGGAACTCGACGTCGACGACCGGCCCGGCGATCGCCACCACGCGCCCGTCCGGACGCGCCCCGTTGCCCGTTGTCGTCGGCTCCGTTGTCGTGGTTGTCATGCTCTGCTTCCTAGTCGGCGTCGGCGGCCTGGCGCAGTGCCTCGGCGCCGCCGACGATCTCCATGATCTCGGTGGTGATGGCGTCCTGACGAGCCCTGTTCATGATGCGGGTCAGGGTCTTCGTCAGGTCGTCGGCGTTGTCGGTGGCCGCCGCCATGGCCCGCTGCCGGGCCGTGTGCTCGCTCGCCGAGGCTTCGAGCAGCGCACCGAACACCTCGGCCTCGACGTAACGCGGCACGAGCTCGACGAGCAGGTCGGGTGACGCCGGCTCGAACTCCGTGTACCCCTCGCGACCGGGCCGCTCGGCGGTGGCGGCGTCGTGCTCGGCTCCCGGGCCGGCCGGCTCGGGGAGGGGCAGCAGCTGCCGCGTCTCCACCGCCTGGCTGCCTGCCGACAGGAATCGCGTCGACACCATGAGGACCTGGTCGACCTCGTCGTCGAGGAAGACGGGCGTCACGGGCGCGGCCACCCGCCGGGCGTCCTCGAACGTGGGCCTGTCCGAGAAGCCGCTGAAGGACTGCTCGATATCGACGCGGCGGAAGCGGAAGAACGACAGGGCCTTGCGGCCGACCGTCATGATCCGGTACTCGATCCCCCGGGCCGCGCCCGCCCGCACCATCCGTTCGGTGAGGCGGAGCACGTTGGCGTTATAGGCGCCGCACAGACCGCGGTCGGCCACCACGACCAGGACGAGGACGCGCCGCGGGTCCTCGGGGACGCCGAGGACCCGACCTGCGGTGTGCCCGGCGTCGGCGGCCGCTTCAGCCAGGACCTCGGCGATGCCGCGCCGGTAGGGCAGGGCCCCGGCGATGCGCCCCTGGGCGCGCACGATCTGCGACGCCGCGATCAGCTCGAAGGCGCGCGTGATCTTCTGGGTCGCCTGGACGGTGCGGATGCGCCGTCGGAGGATCCGTTCCTGGCCACCGGCCATCGGTCAGTCGCCCTCCATCGGGACGAAGGCGTCCTTGAACGCCTGCAGGGCGCTCTTCAGGTCCGCCTCGTCGGGCAGGGCCCCGGTGGAGCGCACCGTGTCGAGCAGGGCGGCGTGGTTGGCCCGCAGGAACTCGACCAGCTCCGCCTCGAAACGACGCACCTCCGGGACCGGCACATCGTCCACCCAGCCGTTGGAGCCGGCATAGATGACCATGACCTGCTCCTCGACGGGCATCGGGGCGTTCTGCGGCTGCTTCAGCAGCTCGGTCAGGCGGTAGCCCCGGTCGAGCTGGGCCTGCGACACCTTGTCGAGCTCGGAGCCGAACGTGGCGAAGGCCTCGAGCTCACGGAACTGCGCCAGGTCGATCTTGAGCGTGCCGGCCACCGAGCGCATGGCCTTCACCTGAGCGGAGCCGCCCACCCGGGACACCGAGATGCCGACGTTCATGGCGGGCCGCACGCCCGCGTAGAACAGCTCGGACTCGAGGTAGATCTGCCCGTCGGTGATGGAGATGACGTTGGTCGGGATGTAGGCCGAGACGTCGCCGCCCTTGGTCTCGATGATGGGCAGGGCGGTGAGCGACCCGCCACCCCGGGCGTCGGACAGCTTGGCGGCGCGCTCGAGCAGGCGGCTGTGGAGGTAGAAGACGTCGCCCGGGTACGCCTCGCGCCCCGGTGGCCGTCGCAGCAGCAGCGACAGCTGCCGGTACGCCTCGGCCTGCTTGGACAGGTCGTCGTACACGATGAGGGCGTGCTCGCCGTGCTCCATCCAGTGCTGGCCCATGGCGCAGCCGGAGTACGGGGCGAGGTACTTGAAGGGCGCGGGCTCCGACGCCGCCGCCGAGACGACGACGGTGTACTCGAGCGCGCCGTGGGCGGCGAGCGTGGCCACCGTCTGGGCCACCGACGAGCCCTTCTGGCCGATGGCGACGTAGATGCACTTCACGCCATGGCCCTTCTGGTTGATGATCGTGTCGATGGCGACGGTGGTCTTCCCCGTCTTGCGGTCGCCGATGATGAGCTCACGCTGTCCCCGGCCGATCGGCGTCATGGCGTCGATGGCCTTGATGCCGGTCTGCATCGGCTCCTTCACCGGCTGGCGGTCGACGATGCCGGGCGCCTGGACCTCGAGCCGGCGCGTCTCAGTGCTGGCGATGGGGCCCTTGCCGTCGATGGGCTCGCCCAGCGGGTTCACCACGCGGCCCAGCAGGCCGTCCCCGACGGGGACCGACAGGATGCGACCGCTCGCGCGGACGAGGGCCTCCTCCTCGAGGTGCTGGTCGCTGCCGAGGATCACGGCGCCGATGGTGTCCTCGTCGAGGTTCAGCGCCAGGCCGAGCGTGCCGTCCTCGAACTCGAGCAGCTCGTTGACCGCCGCCCTCGGCAACCCCGAGATGCGGGCGATGCCGTCGCCCACCTCGGTGATCCGCCCGACCTGCTCGGTCGACACCTCGGGCGTGTAGTCCGTGACGTGCCGGCGCAGTACGGAGGCGATCTCGTCGGCGTCGATCGTCAGCTCTGCCATCAGTTCTGTGCTCCTCGGGTTGCCCCCTCAGGCTTGAGGAGGTGGTCCTGTAGTTGTTCGAGTCGGCGCTCGGCGGTGGCGTCGACGAGCAGGTCGCCGATCTGGACCACGGCCCCACCGAGGAGCGTGGCGTCCTCGGTCATCTGCAGCTCGACGGGGTGGTGGGTGATGCGCTGCAGCGCCTCTGCCAGCGCGGCCTGCTCCTCGTCGTCGATGGGGCGGGCCGTGCGCACCCGGGCGATGCGCCACCCCCGGGCGCGCGCCGCTTGCTCGGCGAGCCAGTCGAGCGAGCTCACCACGTCGCGCACGCGGCCCTGCATGGCGACCCGGGCCAGGCGGACGGTGGCCGGCCGTGCCTTGCCCTCGAGCAGGGCCGACACGAGCCCCTGGCGCGACTCGGGTGGCTGCCCGGTGTCCGACAGCGCGTCGCGCAGCGTCGGGCTCGACTCGACGATCCGGGCGAAGCGGAAGAGCTCGTCCTCGATCTCCTCGAGCTCGGTGACGTCCGGCGCGCTCTCGAGCACGGCGTCGGCGTACCCCGACATGAAGTGGCGCCACCCCGTCCGGCTGGCGATGGGCTCCTCGGCGCGGAACTCCGGGCCCTCGAGCTCGTGGAGGTGGCGGGCCAGCTCGTACAGCTCGTGGAGGGTGGTCGGGAACTCCTCGGTGCGCTCGGTGTCGACCGCCCGCAGGACGAGCCGGATCGCCTCGGGGCGCACCCTCGACTCGAGCAGCTCCTCCAGGATCGCCCGGCGGGCCCCGGTGGGCACCGCGAAGTCGGTGAGGGCCACGGCGAGGGAGTTCGTGCGTGACACCAGGTGCGCCACCGCGTTGAGGTCCTCGGCGACCTGCTCGCCGAGGGGGCCCCGGGCGATGTCGCCGAGCACGGCGACGGCGTACCCGCGAAGTGACTGGTGCACGGTTCGGACTGTTCCTTCGGATTCGCCGGGATCAGCTCTGGGTGCTCGACGCCGAGGTGTTGGCCGACGAGCGCAGCGCGGCCACCGCCTCGTCGATCAGCGCCCGATGGCTCGAGGCGTCGATCTCGCGCCCGATGACCTGCCGGGCGACGGAGAGGACGAGCTCGCCCACCTGGGCGCTCACCTCGTCGACGGCGCGCCGCCGGGCCATGGTGATCTCGGCGTCCGCCCTGGCGACGAGGCGGTCGTACTCCAGCTGCGCCCGCTCCTCGGCGTCGGCGTGCATGCGCTGGGCCGTCCTGTTGGCCTGCGTCACGATGTCCCGGGCCTGCTGGCGCGCCTCGTCGATGGTCGCCTGCCGCTGCGCACGCGTCTCGTCGGCCTCGGCGCGCGCTTGCTCGGCAGCCTCGAGCGAGGTGCGGATCTGCTCCTGGCGCTCCCCGAGCGCCTTGTCGAGGACGGGCAGGACGTACTTCCAGATCACCCCCAGGACGATCAGAAAGGCGACGATCTCGACGATCAGCGTCGCGTTGGGGACGAGGAAATTGCTGCTGGCGATCATTCCTTCAGCCTCTGTTCTGGTTCGGTGGCCGGCCCCGGCCACACGTGGACGATCGGCCGTGGCGGCCGGTCACTGCGGTGCTCCGGCCACCGGGCCCGGGCCCGGGGCGGAGGAACCGGTCCGTCGGATCAGGGGCCGCCCTTCTTGTAGAGCGAGAAGACGAAGAGTGCGGTGAAGGCCAGATTGATGAAGTACATGGCCTCGACGAGGCCCACCGTCAGGAACATGATCGTGAACAACCGACCCTGCGCCTCGGGCTGGCGAGCGACGCCGGCGATGGTCTGGCTGCCGGCGAGACCGTCGCCGATGGCGGCGCCGACGGCACCGCCGCCCATCAGAAGCCCGCCGCCGACCATGGCGCCGGCGAGGCTGATGGCGTGGTCAAGCCCAGTATCTGCCATTGGTGATGCTCCTTTTGTTCTCTGGTGTCGGAAGATCGGTCGTCGGTGCGGGCGCCATGGCGATCAGTGCGCCTCGCTCATGGCGCTGTCGAAGTACAGGATCGTCAACAGGGCGAAGATGAACGCCTGGATAGCCCCGATGGCGAGGTCGAAGGGCTTCCAGATGAGGTCGAGCAGAGGCGTCGCCACGTAGCCGATCGGGACGTGGAAGATGGTCCACACCCCCAGCGCGGCGATGAGCGCCAGCATCAGCCCACCCGACAGCAGGTTGCCGAAGAGCCGGAGGGCGAGCGTCAGGGGCTTGGCGATCTCCTCGACCCCGTTGATGAAGATGTTGACCGGGAACAGGAACTTCGGGAACGGCTGCGTCACGTAGTGCCGGAGGTACCCTCCGAGGCCCCTCGCCCTGATCGATGCGATGTGCACCGGGATGATGACGATGAACGCCAGCGCCAGGGTCATGTTGATGTCGCTGGTGGGAGGCCCGATCCACTCGATCTCGGAACCGATGCCCAGGACGGAGAACCAGTTGGCGATCAGGATGAAGAAGAACAGCGCCACCGCCAGGGGCACGACGGCGGCGCCCCGGGGCCCGATCGATCCCTCCACCTGCTGCCCGACGGCCTGCACCACCATCTCCCAGGCGAGTTGGAGCTTGCCCGGCACCCCGCTTGTGGCCCTGGAGCGCAGGGTGAGGCCGATGCCGATGACAATGGCCATAGCGACGACCGTGGCCCACACGACATCGAGGTCGAGGCCGAACCGCTGGACGTGGGTGCCGACGTTGATGTCGGCGGCGATGAAGTGGACGGCGCCGGTCACGCGTCATCCTCCGTGTCGATGAGGGCGGTCCCCATGCTGGTGTCACCCATCAGCGGGTCGCGCAGCATAGCCACCACCACGTTGGCGAGCAGGGAGAACTGGAAGACGGCCAGGCCGATCAGGGTACCGACACCGAGTTGGCGGACGAAGAACGTGATCCCCAGGGCGACGACGCTGATGACGCCGAGGCGGCCGAGGGTGTTGACGGCCAGAGGGCGGCGCTTGTTCTCGTCGGAGGACGCCGCCGCCTTGACGGTGGCGCGGGAGATGAGCCGGAAGTTCACGAGCGCCATCACCAGGCCGAGGCAGATCCCCAGGCCCACCAGCGGGTACCCGGCGACCACACCCACCACCAGTGCCGCCGCGCCCACGCCGCAGCCCACGAGCGCGGTGCGGCGCGCCACCGTGGAGATCTGGGGCAGCGAGAAGTGTGCGAACAGGTTGACCATCAGCGCAGCTCACCTAGGGGACGCAGCTCACCTACAGGAACTTGCGGACCTGGCGCACCGTGCTCCCGACGGCGGCCACGATCCCCACGACCAGGCCCGTCAACGTGGCGATGGGGCTGCTGCCGATCCAGGCGTCGATCGCCAACCCGATCCCCAGTCCCCCGCCGATCATGAGCGCCGACGCCAGGCCGATGGACATGAGGTCGAAGACCCTCGGCGGGGGCTTTCCCTCCATGGCCTCTCGCTCGGCGCGCGTCGCTCAGAGCGCAGGTGTCGTGCATCGCCTGGGCCGGCCCGAGATCACTCGGCGTGCCCGGCGCTCGCACCGGCTCCAACGACGGCCGGCGCCCGTTCATCGTCACCGACTGGGAGCGGGAAGCGCACACCACAATCATCGCATCCGCCGCTTGTGCGCGGCAAAACGAGAGGCCCCCGTGGACTACTTGCGCTCTACAAGTGATCCCGGGGTCACCACCGACCCGGGGACCACCGCCGGTCCCGGGGCCGTCGTGGCAGCTCCGGCCTCGGCGCCGGGCGCGGCGCCGCTCCCCCCGGCCGCGGTATCCGCGGACGCGGACGGGTCGACGGCCGGCCGAGCGTGGCCGTCACCGGGGCCGGTCGTGTCGGCGGTGACGCCGAGCGCCCGTGTCACCGGCGCGTCGTCGGCCGCCCACCGGCCCTCGGCGGTGGCCGCGTCGGCGCCGGCGGCGCCGTCGGCGGCGTCCTTGCGCAGGCCGGGGTGGAACAGCGTGTACAGCGCCAGGCCCAGGACGATCACCCCGAACGGGATCACGGCGTTGCCCTGCTTGTCGAACAGCGGGTACAGGAGGAACGCGGACAGGACCGCCGTCCACGCCCACAGGATGGCGACGGTGCGCCGGGGCCCGTGCCCCAGGCGCAGGAGCCGGTGGTGCACGTGGTCCTTGTCGGGCGTGTGGAACCCCGTCCCCCGCGCCGTGCGACGGATGAACGCGAACGCCATGTCGGCGATGGGCACACCCAAGATGAAGAGCGGGATGAACAGCGGGGCGAAGAAGAAGTAGGTCTGGCCGCTCACGTCGGGCGTGCGCCCGCCGATCAGCATGGTCGACGCCGCCATGAGCAGACCCAGGAACAACGCGCCGGCGTCTCCCATGAAGGCGCGCGCCGGGTGGAAGTTGTGCGGCAGGAAACCCACGCAGACCCCGAGCGCCACGACGGCGATGAGCGGGCCGAGATTGTCGGGCGGGAGGACGCCGAGGTAGACGAGCCGCAGGCCGTACACGGCGAGCGCACCCGAGGCGATGGCGACGATCCCCGTGGCGAGCCCGTCGAGCCCGTCGATGAGATTCACGGCATTGGTGATGACGATGACCCACAGCGCCGTGAGCAGCGGCGTCACGTCGGGCGACAGGACGAAGAAGCCGACGAAGGGGACCTTGAACTGGAACATGGTCACGCCCAGGAAGACCAGGACCATGGCGGCGAGGACTTCACCCGCCATCTTGGCGGGGGCCGACATGTCCCGGACGTCGTCGATCACCCCGACGATGAAGATGACGGTGGCGCCGAGCACGAGGCCGAGCGGCTCCGACGACCCCTGGAACAGGCCCTGGAGCTGCGACAGCTGGGACGCCACGAGAATGGCGACCAGGAAGGCGAGGAACATCGCCACACCCCCGCCGTAGGGCGTGACGCGTGCGTGGACCCTGCGCTCGTCGGGCTCGGCGACGAACCCGGCGCGCGCCGCCATCCGGCGGATCGGGAACATCGCACCGAAGGTGGCCACGGCGGCGACCACTGCCACCACGACGTACGCCCCGAGAGGGGGCACGACGTCAGCCGCCTCCGTCCGGGCTGCCCGCGCCCCCGGTCCCGCCCCCGACGAGCTGCGCGTACGGGGGGAACCCGCTGCACAGCGCCAGGACCTCTCCCCGCACGCCGTCGAGCACGGCCTCGTCGGCGCGCCCGCGCAGCGCCCGTCCCATCAGCGAGGCGATGCGGGCCATCTCGGTCGGGCCCATCCCCGTCGTCGTCTGGGCGGCGGTACCCAGCCGGAGCCCCGAGGTCACGAACGGTGGCCGGGGGTCGTCGGGGATCGTGTTTCGGTTGAGGGTGATGCCGGCACGGTCGAGGACCTCCTGCGCCTGCTTGCCCGTGAGCTCGGCGTCGAAGGGCTGGAGGTCGATCAGGATCAGGTGGTTGTCGGTGCCCCCCGACACGACGCGGAATCCCTCGGTGGCGAGCGCGGCGGCGAGGGCCTTGGCGTTGGCGACGACGGCGGCCGCATAGTCGCGGAACGACGGGAGCGAGGCCTCGCGAAAGGCGATCGCCTTGGCCGCGATGACGTGCTCCAAGGGGCCGCCCTGCAGCCCGGGGAACACGGCCGAGTCGATCGCCTTGGCGAGGCCCTGGCGGCAGAGGATGGCGCCGCCGCGCGGGCCGCGCAGGGTCTTGTGGGTGGTCAGCGTCACCACGTCCGCCACCCCGACGGGGTTGGGGTGGACCCCGCCCGCCACCAGACCGGCGGGATGGGCGATGTCGAACATGAGCTGGGCACCCACCGAGTCGGCGATCTCGCGGAACGGCTCGGGGTCGATGCAGCGCGGGTATGCGGTGGCGCCCGCCACGATGAGCTTGGGGCGCTCGCGCTTGGCGGCGTCGGCCACCTGGTCGAAGTCGATGACCTCGCCCGGGGTGTCGGGGTCCGACGAGGCCGGGGTCACGCCGTAGGCCACGAAGCGCCAGATCTTGCTGGTGATGCTCGCCGGCGACCCGTGCGTCAGGTGCCCGCCCTGGTCGAGGCGCATGGCCAGGACGGTGTCACCGGGCTCGAGCAGGGCCTGGTAGACGGCCAGGTTGGCGGTCGCCCCGGCGTGGGGCTGGACGTTGGCGTGCTCGGCGCCGAACAGGGAGGTGGCCCGGTCCCTCGCCAGGTCCTCGACCTCGTCGATCACCTGGTTCCCGCCGTAGTAGCGCCGTCCCGGGTAGCCCTCGGAATACTTGTTCGTGAGCACGGAACCCGACGCCGCCAGGACCGCCAGCGAGGTGAAGTTCTCCGACGCGATCAGCTGCAGCGTGGTCGACTGCCGGTCGATCTCCGCCCGCAGGAGCGCGGCGACCTCGGTGTCGCCGGTGAGCCACTGGTCGAAGGGTGACGCCGCCCGATCGCCGGCGCTTGCATCGGTCATGTCGGTCCTCTCTCGGGTCTCGGTCAGCGGGTCTCGGTCAGCGCGTCTCGAGCACGGCGATCTCGTCGATGCGGCGGTCGTGTCGACCCCCGGCCGGCTCGGTCGACAGGAACGTCTCGATGGCGTCCTTGGCGACCTCGTTGCCCAGGATGCGGCCGCCCATACACACGACGTTGGCATGGTTGTGGGCGCGCGCCAGGCGCGCCGTGGTGACGTCGTGCACGACGGCGGCCCGTATGCCCGGGACCTTGTTGGCCGCGATGGCGATCCCCATGCCGGTGCCGCACGCGCACACACCGAGCTGGGCGCGGCCCTCCGCCACGGCGCGTCCGACGGCGGCGCCGAACTCGGGGTAGTCGACCGATGCCTCCGAGTCGGTCCCCAGGTCGTCGACCTCGTGGCCCATGTCGGCCAGGTGGGAGGCGAGGAACTCCTTCAGGAGGTAGCCGGCGTGGTCGGAGCCGACGGCGATGCGCATGCGCGAAGCATACCGATGCCCCCGCGCCGCTCCGGGGGGCGCGCGGGCCCGGCAGTACGCTCCCCGCCGTGCCCCTCGACCCCCGCACCCCCGTCCTGGTGGGGGTGGGCCAGGTGAGCGAGCCGCCCGACCCGGCGGGGTCCGTCGCCGACCGGCCCGAGCCGGCCGAGCTCATGGCGAGGGCGCTGGCGGCCGCCGCCGGCGACAGCGGCGCTCCCGGCCTGGGCCGCGCTCTGCTGGAGCGGGGGCAGTCGCTGCGGATCATGGTCCCGCTGAGCTGGCAGTACGTGAACCCGGGGCTCGTCGCCGCCGAGCGCCTGGGCATCGAGCCCCGGGAGCTGGCCGTGACCGTGATCGGCGGGAACAGCCCCCAGTCGACGGTGAGCCGGACCGCGCTCCAGATCGCCGCCGGCGAGCTCGATGTGGCCCTGCTGGCAGGGGCGGAGTGCATCTTCACCCGCGTCGCCGCCCGGCGCGACCCCGGCCGTCCCGTGCTGCGGTGGACCTCCCAACCCGACGACACCCCCCGCCCCGTCGTGCTCGGCACCGACCGGTCCCCTACGACCGATGTGGAGGCGTCCCGGGGGCTCGACCGGCCGCTGCGGGTGTTCCCGCTCTTCGAGAACGCACTGCGCGCCGCCGCGGGCGAGACCGTCGACGAGCACCAGCGCTCGGTGTCGGAGCTGTGGGCCCGGCTGTCGGAAGTGGCCGCCGCCAACCCCCACGCATGGTCGCGCCGGGCCCGCAGCCCGGAGGAGATCCGGTCGGTCGGGCCGTCGAACCGCATGGTGTCGTTCCCCTACCCGAAGCTCATGAACGCCAACGACCGGGTCGACCAGGGCGCCGCGCTCGTCCTGTGCTCGGTGGCCGCGGCCCGCGAGCTGGGCGTGCCCGAGGACCGCTGGGTCTTCCCGGTCTCCGGGGCCGACGCCCACGACCACTGGTTCCTCTCCCACCGGCAGGACCTGCGGTCGTCACCGGCACTGCGCCTCGCCGCCCGGGGCGCCCTGGCGCTCGCCGGGGTCGGTGTCGACGATGTGGCGCACGTCGACCTGTACTCCTGCTTCCCGTGCGCCGTGCAGATCGCCGCGGCCGAGCTCGGGCTCCCCCTCGACGACCCCGGGCGCCCGCTCACCGTCACCGGAGGCCTCGGGTTCGCCGGAGGCCCGGGCAACAACTACGTCACCCACTCCATCGCCACCATGGCCGGGCGCCTCCGGGACGAGCCGGGTGCGGTGGGGCTCGTCACCGGCCTGGGGTGGTACGCGACGAAGCACGCGGTGGGGCTGTGGTCGACCGAGCCCCCGGCCGCGGGCTTCCGCTACGCCCACCCGCAGGACGCGGTGGACGCCCTCCCCCGGCGCACGCCGGCATCGGACCACGTCGGGCCGGCCACGGTCGAGACCTACACGGTGGTGCACGACAGCGACGGCCGGCCCGAGCGGGCCATCCTTGCCCTCCTGACCGACGACGGGCGACGGGCGTGGGGCACCACGACCGACGGCGACGACATGCAGGGCCTGGAGGAGGTCGAGGGTTGCGGGCGCGCCGTCCGCCTGGCGGCGGACGGCCGGGTCACGTTCCGCTGAGTCTCAGCCCTCGTCGAGGCCGCTCATGTCGACGCCGGCGGCGACCAGCTGGCGCTCCAGCAGTCCCCAGTCGTAGTAGTCGCGCCAGGCGGTGATCAGCCCGGCGGCGTCGAACTCGAAGATCCCCGCCACGGGGACCTCCATGAGGACGTCGTTGATGGCGAAACGGTCCACGCGCTCGGTGAACGCCGCGTCGCCCACCGACGCCAGCTGCCGGAACTCGAACGAAAAGTCAGAGGCGAAGCCGGTCTGGAGCTCGAAGACCGGCCGGATCTCGTCGTGGCCCTTCGCCGCGGCGCGATTCGCCTCGCTCCACGTGCCGCCGGGCGCGAAGAAGCTCGTCAACCGCTCGGGGTCGCGCTGGACCCAGGCGTCGAAAAAGGCGCGGACCGTGTCCGTGTGGTCCTTCGGCATCGTGGCACCTCCAGTCGGGACGCACCTCCGGCCGGCGCGGCCCGGTGGCGTCGGCCGAGAGCCTGCCACAGCGGCCCGCGCCACCGAGCGGCCCGCGCCCGGGGCGACGTCAGCCGGCTGCGGCCGCCGCCACGACGTCGGCGAAGGACAGCGCGCCCTCGCGCAGGCACCGCAGGCCGGCCGCGTCCACCGCCACGACGGTGGACGGCGGCCGCGCGCACCGGCCGCCGTCGACGATCACGGCCACCCGGCCGGCGAAGGCGCGCGCCACGGCCCGCGCCTCGGTGTAGGGCGGCGCCCCGTGCGGATTGGCGCTCGTCGTGGCGAGGGGCCCGACCGCCGTGCACAGGCGGCGGGCCACCTCGTGGTCGGGGCAGCGCAGGCCGATGGTGTCGGCGTGGTCGCCGAGGGCCCAGTCGAGCCCGTGGCGGCGGGGCACCACCAGCGTCAGCGCGCCCGGCCAGAAGATCTCGGCCAGCCGGGCCGCCGTCGGTGGCAGCGCCCCGCCGGCGCTCAGGGCGTCGGCCTGCGCCCTGGACCCCACCAGGACGGGCAGGTCCAACCCTGCGGGCCGGCCCTTCACCGCGAAGAGCGTCTCCGTCGAGCCCGGGCACGACGGGTCGACGGCGAGCCCGTAGACGGTGTCGGTGGGGATCGCCACCACCGCGCCGGCCTGGAGCGCGGCGACGGCATCCTGGAGCGCCATCGCGGTCGGGCCCGGGCGGCTCTCCCCCGTCATCCGCCGGCGGACTCCCCCGGCCAGCGCGCCACGAACACCCGGAGGCGGCCGGCGAGGTCGCGCCGCACGGCTGCGTCTTCGTACCCGAGCCCCTGCGCCCGTGCGACCACGGCGGCGGCCTGCGTGGGGGCGAGCTCCACGACGATGCTGCCCCCCGGAGCGAGCCAGCGCCGCGCCGCCGACAGGATGGTCTCGATCGCCTCGAGGCCCGTCGGGCCCGGGACCAGGGCGCCGACGGGCTCATGGTCGCGGACCTCGGGGTCGAGCGCCTCCCATTCGCGCGCCGAGACGTAGGGGGGGTTGGAGACGACCAGCGCCACCCGTCCGGCGAGCCGGCGCGGAAGGGCCTCGAACCACGAGCCCTGGGCCGTCGTGACGCGACCCCCCGCCTCCGGCAGCCGGCGGGCCAGCGCGGCGAGGTTCACCGCCAGCACCTCGAGGGCGCCCGCCGACACGTCGGTGGCCCACACCTCGAGCGCCGGGGACGCCGCCGCGCCCTCGGCCGCGAGCGACAGCGCCATCACCCCCGACCCCGCACCGAGATCGACGGCGACGAGCTCGCCGCCGGGGGCCAGACGCCGCGCCTGCGCCGACAGCTCCTGGAGCGCGATCGCGACGACGTGCTCGGTCTCCGGTCGGGGGATCAGCACGCGGGGGTCGACGTGCACCTCCAAGGTGCGGAACTCCCAGGTGCCCAGCACGTACTGCAGGGGCTCCCCGGCGAGCCGTCGGTCGACCAGGCGCTGCACGGCGTCGACCGCGGTCGGCTCGACGACGTCGTCGAGCCCGGCCACGAGCTCACCGGCGAGCCGGCCGAGGGCGTGGGCGACGATCCATCGTGCCTCGGGGCCCGAGCCGGGCCCGAGGGCGGTGGAGGCGCGGGCGAGCAGCACTCGTACCGTCGGGGCGGTGGCCGGCGCGGCGCGCCCGGTCATGCCCCCAGCGCCGCGGTACCGCCCTCGAATTCCTGCTCCCGTTCGTCGGCGAGCAGGGCATCGACGATCTCGTCGAGCTCCCCGTCGAGCACGCGGTCCAGCTTGTGCAGCGTGAGCTTCACGCGATGGTCGGTGACGCGGTTCTCCTTGAAGTTGTAGGTCCTGATCTTCTCGGACCGGCCCCCGCCCCCGACCTGGCTCCGGCGCTGCTCGGACTGCTCGGCGGCGACGCGGTCCTGCTCGAGCTTGAGGAGCCTGGCCCGCAACACCTGGAGCGCGCGTGCCCGGTTCTGGATCTGGCTCTTCTCGTCCTGCATGGAGACCACGATGCCCGTCGGGACGTGGGTGACGCGCACGGCCGAATCGGTCGTGTTGACGGACTGCCCCCCCGGGCCCGTGGCGCGGAAGACGTCGACCCGCAGGTCGGCGGGATCGATGGTGATCTCGACATCCTCCGCCTCGGGGAGCACCATGACGGTGGCGGCGGAGGTGTGGATCCGGCCCTGGGACTCGGTGACCGGGACCCGCTGCACGCGGTGGGTGCCACCCTCGTGCTTCAAGCGCGCCCAGGTGTCCGGCCCCTTCACCAGGAAGGTGACCTCGTTGAGGCCGTCGCGTTCGGACGGGTCCGACGACAGGACCTCGAGCCGCCACTTGCGGCGTTCGGCGTACCGGCGGTACATCTCGAAGAGGTCACGGGCGAAGAGGTTGGCCTCCTCGCCGCCCTCGGCGCCACGGATCTCGACGATGACGTTCCGCCCGTCGTTGGGGTCGCGCGGCACGAGGAGCGCTCGGAGCTCCTCCCCGAGCGACTCGACCGCCGACTCGGCCTGCTCGAGCTCGGCGTGCACCAACTCGCGGTCGTCGGCCGACGCCTCGGCCAGCATCTCGCGCGCCGTGGACACGTCGTCCTCCGCCTGGCGCAGGCGCCGGCCCACCGACAGGACCGCCTCGAGGTCCTTGTGCCGGCGCGAGGCCTCGCGCAGGCGCGCCTGGTCGCTCAGCACGGCGGGGTCCGCGAGCGTGTCGAGGACGGCCTGGTACTCACGTTCCCATGCAGCCAGGCGCTCAGGGTCCATGGCACCAGGGTACCGACGGGCCCGGCGGCCCCAGGACGCCGGTGTGGAAGGCGGACGAGCCGACGCTCAGGGCGACCGGGCCTCCCACCGCCGCTGACGACGGCGTGGACCTGGTGAAGGCCGGCCCGGACCGTCGGTGAACGGTCTTGGCGGTGGAAGTGGTGACGACCGAGGCCGACGGGGATGCCGTCGGCCTCCGGTCAGGCGCGTGCTCCGCGCGACTTCGTCGTGCGCTCGCCGTAGCGGCGCTGGAAGCGCTCGACCCGACCACCGGAGTCGACGAGCTTCTGCTTGCCGGTGAAGAACGGGTGGCACTCGTTGCACAGCTCCACGTGGAGCTCTTGCTTGGTCGAACGCGTGGTGAAGGTGTTGCCGCAGGAGCAGCGCACGCTGGCGTCGACGTAGGAGGGGTGGATGTCGGTCTTCATGGTTCCCCAGTGTAGAGGTGCCGTCGCTCGGGCCGGCTCAGACGGGCGGGGCCGGGCCCTTGGCGATCTCGGCCAGGAACTCGTCGTTGCCCTTGGTGGTGCGGATCTTGTCCATGAGCAGCTCCAACCCGGCGGCGGCGCTGCCGTCGGCGGCGAGAGCGTTGAGGACCCGTCGCAGCTTCCAGACCTGCTGGAGCTGGCCCCGCTCGAAGAGGAGCTCCTCGTGGCGGGTCGAGCTGGCGTTGACGTCGATGGACGGGTAGAGGCGGCGCTCGGCGAGGCGCCGGTCGAGCCGGAGCTCCATGTTGCCGGTCCCCTTGAACTCCTCGAAGATCACCTCGTCCATCTTCGATCCCGTCTCCACCAGCGCGGTCGCCAGGATGGTGAGCGAGCCGCCCTCCTCGATGTTCCGGGCCGCGCCGAAGAACTTCTTCGGCGGGTAGAGGGCTCCGGAGTCGACGCCACCGGACATGATCCGGCCGCTCGCCGGCTGCGCCAGGTTGTACGCCCGGGCCAGGCGGGTGATGCCGTCGAGCACGATGACCACGTCCCTGCCCAGCTCCACGAGGCGCTTGGCCCGGTCGAGCGTGAGCTCGGCGATGGCGGTGTGCTCGTCGGAGGGCCGGTCGAACGTGGAGGCCACCACTTCACCCTTGACCGAACGGCGCATGTCCGTGACTTCTTCGGGCCGCTCGTCGACCAACAGCACGATGAGATGCACCTCGGGGTTGTTCGCCTCGATGGAGTGGGCGATCTGCTTCAGGATCGTGGTCTTCCCCGCCTTGGGGGGAGAGACGATCAGCCCTCGTTGCCCCTTGCCGATCGGCGAGAGGAGGTCGATGATCCGCGTCGTCACCTCGGCCGCCCCTGAGGTCTCGAGGCGCAGCTTCTCGTCGGGGAACAGCGGCGTCAGGTCCTCGAACCGCGGGCGGTTGCGCGCCTCGTCGGGCGCGAGATCGGACACCGAGTCGATGCGGATCAGTGCCGGGAACTTCTCGTTCGACGCCGCCGGTCGGCAGGCGCCCTCGACGTAGTCGCCGCGGCGCAGCGCGAAACGGCGTGCCTGGCTGATCGACACGTACACGTCTTTGGAGCTCGGCAGGTAGCCGTCGGAACGGACGAACCCGTATCCCTCGTCGCGCAGGTCGAGCAACCCTCGGACCGGGATGAGCTCGCCGCTGTACTGCGCCTCCTGGCCGCCGCCCTGCAGCTCGCGCTCGCCGCCGCCGCCTCCACCCGGACCGCCTCCACCCGGACCGCGTTCACGGCCTCGGCGGCGCCGGCCCCGGCGGTTGCCGGGCTCGTTGGCACTGGCACCCTGCTGGACGTGCTGACGGTTCTGGCCCCCACCCTGGCGTGGGCCGTTGGCCGACCGCTCACCCGACCGGTTCCCGGCACCGGGATCGCCCGAGGCCTGGTCGCCCGAGGCCTGGTCACCCTGGGTGTGCTCACCCGACGACTGGTCACCGGGCCCCGCCTCCGCCGCCGGGCGCTCGGCGTCCGCGCTCCCGTTGGCGGCGGGTCGGTCCGGGCCGACCCCGTTGCCCTCGTGGCCGGCGTCCTCGTCGGCGGCGGCGACCTCCGAGGCCCCGTTCGACGTGGCACGCCTGCTCGCGGCGCGGGTCCGGGCGGGCGCGTCGGTACTGCCGTTGGCGCTCGGCCCGGCGACCTCGACCCCGGCGGCGCGCAGGATCTGGTCGATGATGTCGGCCTTCTTGCTGCGCGAGTTGGTGTCGAGCGACATCGCCTGGGCGATCGCCCGGAGCTCTTCTCGCTCTTTTCGTTCGAGTACGGACCGCTCGAGCTGTTGCTCTGCAGCCATCAGCCACCTCGCTAGGTTGCGTCCCCGTATCGGTTTGGGAGAGCCCAGACGTCAGGGGGCACGAACAGGGGGAAAGGCGCCCGGCGTGTCGTCACGCCGAGTCCACCGCTGCCCCCACCAAGTCGCCGTCGGAGACCCGTTCAGGAAAGACCGACTGCGAAAGCCTGTCGCCCGCGTCGCTCCGAAGATTTCGGGGGGCGGCGGTGCCCATATCGTACCGGACACCGAGGCTCGTAGGCAACAACACTCCCACCCCGGGGATTGTTCCCGTTCCGGGGCGAGCGGCCTCGCGCCGGGACCGCCCTCAGAGGCCGAGGCCGGCGAGCACTGCGGCGTCGTCGGGCTCGACCGACTCCGGCACCGAGATCTGGCTGATGGCGAGGTCGGGGTCCTTGAGGCCGTGGCCCGTCAGGACGCACACCACGGTGGAGCCGCTCGGGACCCCCACCTTGAGCAGCCCGGCCACCGATGCCGCCGACGCCGCCTCGCAGAACACCGACTCCTCCGACGCCAGGAATCGGTAGGCGGCGAGGATCTCCTCGTCGGTCACCGCCTCGATCGCCCCACCGGACTCGCTGGCCGCCGCGGTCGCCCCGTACCAGGAGGCGGGGTTGCCGATGCGGATCGCCGTGGCCACCGTCTCGGGATGCTCGATGGGATGGCCCTCGACGATCGGCGCGGCCCCGGCGGCCTGGAACCCGAACATGCGCGGGAGCTTGGTGGCACGGCCCGCGGCCTTGTACTCCAGGTAGCCGCGCCAGTACGCCGTGATGTTCCCCGCGTTCCCCACGGGGATGCAGTGGACGTCGGGCGCGTCGCCGAGGACGTCGACGACCTCGAACGCTCCGGTCTTCTGGCCCTGGATCCGATAGGGGTTCACCGAGTTGACCACCGTGATCGGCGCCGTCTCTCCCAGGCGGCGGACGATGGCCAGGGCCTCGTCGAAATTGCCGCGCACCTGGAGCACCTTCGCCCCGTGCACGAGCGCCTGGGCCAGCTTGCCGAGAGCGATGTGGCCCTCCGGGATGAGCACCGCACACGTCATCCCCGCGCGGGCCGCGTAGGCGGCCGCCGATGCCGAGGTGTTCCCCGTCGACGCGCACACGACCGCCTTCGCCCCGCCCTCGAGGGCCTTCGAGATCGCCAGGGTCATGCCGCGGTCCTTGAACGAGCCGGTCGGGTTCGATCCCTCGAGCTTGAGCAGCACCCGCGCCCCCACCCGGGCCGACAACCGCGGCGCCTCGAGCAGCGGGGTGCCCCCTTCGAGCAGCGTCACGACCGGCGTGTCGCCCGTCACCGGGAGCAGGGACCGGTACGCCTCGATCACCCCGGGCCATGCCGTCATCGCCCAGGCCCTGTCCTCGTCTCCCAGGCCCTGTCCTCGTCGCCCAGGACGCGCAGCACGCCCCCGACGTGCCCCACCACCTCGAGCCCGCGCAGGTCGTCGAGGGTCCGCTGCACGTCACCCTCGCGCGCCACATGGGTGAGGAAGATCAGCCGGGCCTCGTCACCCAGCCCCACCTGCTCCATCGACCGGATCGACACACCGTGGTCGCCGAAGACCCGGGCGACGGCCGCCAGCACGCCGGGGCGGTCGACCACGTCGATGTTCAGGTACCACGCGCACCGCAGGTCGTCGGCCGGCCGGAACCGGGGGCGCACCCGCCGCAGCGGCCGCCCCGAGGTGCCCGTCCGCAGGTGGTACGCGGCATCGATGAGGTCCCCGAGCACCGCCGAGGCCGAGGGCCGGCCGCCGGCCCCACGGCCGTAGAGCATCAGCTCGCCGGCGTTGTCGCCCTCGATGAACACGGCGTTGAACGCGCCCCGCACCGACGCCAGCGGATGGGTCCGGGGGAGCATCGCCGGGTGCACGCGCACGGAGATCTCCGGGGCGTCCGACGGCTCGGGCCCCGTGCCGTCCACGCGCTCGATGACGGCGAGCAGCTTGACGACATAGCCCAGGCGCGCCGCGAACGAGATGTCGACGGGATGCACGGAGCCGATGCCTTCCCGCGGCACGTCGTCGGAGACCACGTCGCAGCGGAAGGCGAGCGCGGCGATGATGGCGGCCTTGGCCGCAGCGTCGTGGCCGTCCACGTCCGCGGTCGGGTCCCGCTCGGCGAAGCCCAGCCGCTGGGCCTCGGCCAGGGCCTGGGTGTAGGACAGGCCGTCCTCCGACATGGTCGTCAGGATGAAGTTGGTCGTCCCGTTGACGATGCCCATCACCCGGCGCAGGCGCTCGCCGGCCAGCGACTCGCGCAGAGGCCGGATGATGGGGATGGCCCCGGCGACGGCCGCCTCGTAGAGCAGGTCGACCCCGGCCGCCGCGGCCGATGCCGCCAGCTCGGCCCCGTGGGCGGCCAGCAGCTCCTTGTTGGCGGTCACCACGGGCTTGCCCGCCGCCAGGGCGCTGTCGAGCAGCCCGCGGGCGGGGTCGATGCCGCCGATCAGCTCGACCACGACGTCGACCCGGGGATCGGTGACGAGCGCCTTGGCGTCCCCGGTGATCAGGTCGGCGGGCACGCCGGGCCGCGGGCGAGACGGGTTGCCCACGGCGACGCCGACGACCTCGAGGCGCACACCCGACCGCCACGCGATGGCGTCGGCGTCGGCAAGCAGGATCGACACGAGGGCCGCCCCCACATTGCCGCACCCGAGCACGGCGACCCGCACGGGGGCGTCGTCCGCTCCGGGGGCTTCGGCCGCGACCCGGCCGGCGTCGGTCCTCGCCATCTGCTCACGCTACCGCCCGTCGACGCCTCGGCCCGACGCCGGCGGGGCGGCTTCCCGGTCGAGAGGCTCGGCGGTCAGGTGTCCAGCCGGAGCAGGTCGTCGTCGGTCTCGCGCCGCACGACGACCCGGGCGTCCCCGTCCCCCACGAACACCACGGCCGGCCGGGGCACCTTGTTGTAGTTGGACGCCATGGAGTAGCCGTAGGCGCCGGTGACCGGCGTCGCCAGCACGTCGCCGACGCCGGCGGCCGCCGGGAGGCGGGCGTCGGCCACGACGACGTCGCCGGACTCGCAGTGCTTGCCGACCACGGTCACGGCGCGCGGCCGCGGGGCGTCCGCCGACAGCGGCAGGAACGTCTCGTACCCGCTGCCGTAGAGGACCGGGCGCGGGTTGTCGCTCATCCCCCCGTCGACGGCCACGTAGGTCCGCACACCCGGCAGCTCCTTGATGGTCCCGATCCGGTAGAGCGTGATCCCTGCGGTGGCGACCACGGACCGCCCGGGCTCGGCCGTGATCCGCGTGCCCTCGGGCACGCCGGAGCGCCGGCAGGCCTCGTGCACGGTCGCGGCCCACGAGGCAAGGGACGGCGCGTACTCGCCCGACACGTACGGGACACCCAGCCCGCCGCCGACGCAGAGCTCGGACAGGCCGAGGGGCGCGAAGAAGGCCGCCAGCACGTCGACCTCCTCCGCGAAGGACTCCACCCGGAAGACCTGGCTCCCGATGTGGGCGTGGACCCCGACGAGCTCGACGCCCGGCAGGCCGCGCAGCCGGGCCACGCCCTCGGCGGCGGCGCCGGAGGCCAACCCGAAGCCGAACTTGGAGTCCTCCTGCCCGGTCCGGACGAACTCGTGGGTGTGGGCCTCGACGCCCGGCGTCACCCGGATCATGACCGCCGTCCGGCCTCCCCCGCCGGCCGGACGGGCGAGGCGCGCCAGGCGGTCGATCTCGTCGAACGAGTCGACGACGATCCGCCCGACCCCGACGTCGAGGGCGCGGGCCAGCTCGTCGTCGGACTTGTTGTTGCCGTGCAGCACCAGGCGCGTCGCGGGCACGCCGGCCGACAGGGCCACGTGCAGCTCCCCTCCCGTCGACACGTCGAGCTGCATGCCTTCCTCGACGGCGAGCGAGGCCATGGCCCGGCACAGGAACGCCTTGGTGGCATAGGCCACGCCGTCACCCCAGGCCGCCACGGCCTCCCGGCACCGGGCCCGGAGGTGCTGCTCGTCGTACACGAACAGCGGGGTGCCGAAGCGCTCGGCCAGCTCCACGAGGTCGACGCCGCCCACCTCGAGGCGGCCGGTCGGGCCCACCCGCGCCGACATCGGCAGGAGCTCGGCGCGCACCGGGCCCTCGTCGGGCGCGGCCGCCCCCGTGCCGGAGGTGTGCTCGACGAGGCCGTCCATGAAAAGAGGCTACTCAGGCCGGGCGTTCGCTCGGTCAGGCCGGCAGTGCGCTACATCGACTCCGGCGCGCTCACCCCGAGGAGGTCGAGCCCGATGGAGAACCCGACGCGGGCGGCCTCGACGAGCCACAGGCGCGCCTGGACGAGCCCGTCGCCGACGCTCTCGGCCAGCACGGGGCAGTCGTGGTAGAAGCCGTGGAACGCACCGGCGAGCTCCCGGACCCACGCGGTGACCTTGTGCGGAGCGCGGTCCCGGCCGGCGTCGGCGACGACGTCGGGCAGCTGCTCGAGACAGCGCAGCAGTTCGAGCTCGCGCTCGTGCACGAGCGGCGCGAGGTCGACGTCGGCGAGCGACCGGCGTTCGATGCCCCGCTCCGTGCGCACGCGCTCGATGGACGCGATGCGGGCGTAGGCGTACTGCACGTAGTAGACGGGGTTCTCCATCGACTGCTTGCGCACGAGGTCGAGGTCGAGGACCTGTGCCTGGTCGAGCGACGACATCAGGGACAACAGGCGCGTGGCGTCCGCCCCGATGTCGCTGATCAGCGCGTCGAGCGCCACGAAGTTCCCGGCGCGCTTCGACATGCGGACCGGCCCGTCCGACGAGGCGCCGCCGAGCTCGGGGTGCTCCTCCACCGCCGTCGCGGTGGCCTGCTGGCGGGTGAGCCCCGGCTCGGCCTGCATCAGCGCGTCGACGACCGCCTCGAGCGACTGGTTGTAGACGAGCGACACCATCTGCCCGATCTTCACCTCGAGCCGTCCGGCGTCCACGCCCATGGCCTCGACGCCCAGCGTGAGGCTCTTGACCTGCCCGGCGTGGTCGGCGCCGAAGATGTCGATGACCCGGTCGAAGCCCCGGACCAGGAACTTGTCACGGTGGTAGGCGAGATCGCCGGCGAGGTAGGTGGCGTCGCCGTTGGACTTCACGAGGACGCGATCGCGATTGTCCCCGAGGCGGCTCGACCGGAACCACACCGCGCCGTCCTCCTCGTCCACGAGGCCCTTGGCGGCCAGGAGGTCGATCGTGGCGCGGATGGCGCCGCTCTCCTCCACCGACGCCTGGCTGTACCACGCGTCGAATTCGATCCCGATGCGCGCCAGCGTGACGCGGATGTGGTCGAGAATACGCTCGCCCGCCCACCGTCCCGCCGCCTCGACGTCCTCGGGACCGTCGTACTCGGCTGCCAGCTCGGCCACGTACTCCCCTTGGTACCCCTCGTCGGGGACCTCGTCGCCGCGGCGCCGAGCCAGCACGCTGCCTCCCAGGGCCCGGATCTGGCCACCGGTGTCGTTGACGTAGTACTCGCGGTGCACCGACCACCCGCACCGCGTGAGGACGCGGGCCAGGGCGTCGCCGTACGCGCCCCACCACCCGTTGCCCACGTGCAGGGGGCCGGTCGGATTGGCCGAGACGAACTCGACCTGTACCCGCTCCCCCGCGCCCAGTTGGGGGCGGGCGTAGCGGTCCTCGCCGTCGTGCACGACCTCGGCCAGGGTGTCGTGCAACCATCCCGGCTCCAGATGGAGGTTCACGAACCCCGGCCCGGCGACCTCCACCGACCGGAGGTGGGGGGGCGGGTCCGCCCGCAGTCGCCCGGCGAGCTCCTCGGCCAGCTGGCGCGGCGGCCGACCCAGCGACTTGGCGTTCACGAGGGCCGCGTTGGTCGACCAGTCGCCGTGCTCGCGACGGCCCGGGCGCTCCAGATGGACGTCGGCCGCCTCCATGACGATGCCGAGGGACGACAACGCCCCGCTCACAGCAGCGGCGATGCGGGGGCGAGCAGCCATGGTCCCGCCGAGGATGGCGCGGCGGAGCCTGGTGCGCAATTACCGGGCGGGGGCGGCGCCTCGGGACCGTGGTCGGGAGGCTGCCGGCATCGTGACGACTACAGTTCGGTCACGGCTTCGCGGGCGCGACCCGCGCTCGTGCCGGTGGCATGTGCATCGGCCCTCGTAGCTCAGCGGATAGAGCACCGGCCTCCGGAGCCGGTGGCGCAGGTTCGAGTCCTGCCGAGGGCGCCGACCGAAGTCCCTGCTCGCAGGGCCTGCGAGGCCGCCCGAGGTGAAGGGACGAGCACTCCGAGGTCCAGCGAGGGCGGCAGCGAGCCCAGCCGCAAGCCTCTCCGGGAGCCTCGCTTGAGGACCGGGCCCGAATCGAGCGGCAGTTGTCGGCCTGACCCGACGCCGCGGGGCCCTGGATCCCTCGTGCCCGGGGGTGCCGGCGCACCCTGTCCGCTGGTCTGGTGCCGCCCGATCGCACAAGCCGCCGTCGAAGCCGTCGTCGAAGCCGCCGTCGACGCCGTCGACGCCGCCGTCGAAACGATCCAGGCACTCGTCGGCCGGCGATGGGCCGTAGCCTGGTGAGGTGGACTCCCCCTCTGACTCACCCCTGGGTGAACGCCGGTGATGAAGGGCCGGACGGTCAACTTCTTCGTCGAACCCGCGATGCTCCCCGAATTGCTCCGGGCGATAGACGAGGAAGTCCTCCCGAGCTTCCGGGAGCTGCCCTCGTTCATCGGGATGGTCGTGCTGCGATCGCAACAGGGGTCGCGCACCGAGGTCACGGGGATCTCGCTGTGGGAGGGCGACCTCGAGGACTCGGAGGAGGTCGCCGCCGAGTTCCGCCGTGAGGTGCACCGGGTGTCGGGCACGGGCGCCTCGCGCAAGGCGCACGACGTGCTCCGGCTCGAGCTCCGTGGTGAGCACGGAGCCGGGGACGCTCAGCTCTGACGGCTTCCCGGCGGGCGGGACGACGCGCCGCCCGTCAGGACGCCGTGCTTCCTCCTCGTGCGGCCAGCGCGTCCTGGATGAACTGCTCGAAGCTCACGACCTGGGCGCCCGGAGGAGCGGTGACGCTGACGGGCGCGCCGTAGTCCGAGAGGTCGAGCACGTCGTCCACAGTGGTCTTGCCCACCGAGGTGACGCTCTCGGTCAAGGAGATGCCGAAGCGCCGCAGCAATCCGGCACCGTCGACGTAGACCTTGTCAGAGGCGCTCTCCAAGTCCACGTGGCTCAGGGCCGACTCCATCCACGACGGCAGGTTGGCATGGGCGAGGCGGGCCTTGACGGCGGCCGGGTCGACGGTCACCGAGTACCCCTGGACCGCGCTGCCGTCGATCGTGGAGGGGCCGAGCGGCACGATGGTGTTGCCCTGCTGCGCCATCAGCCGCAGCATCGCAGCGGGGTTGGTGCCCGTCCCGAGCGCACCCGGGTCCTTTCCACTCGAGTCGGCGAGCGACGACAGGTCGATCGAGATCCAGGACTTGCCGGGGATGAGCTGGTCGAGCCCGGCGACGTGCTCGAAGACCGCACCGGCGATGTACAGCAACTGTACCTGCGTCTGCTGATCGCCTTCGGACAGTGCCATGTCGAGCTGCATCGCGTTCTGGCTGAAGTCGATGCTCCCGTTGCCGCTCCCGGACACGTGGGCAGCCGGGGAGTCGACGGACATGTGCATGGTGACGTGCGCGGTGCGATCCGCCAGTGTGCTGTTGACGGAGTCGATGACAGCGGCTTCGGCGCTCTTGCCGCCGCCGAGCGTGACAACGAGGCCCGCGGTCAGCGCCACCACCACGAGGGCTGCCACGGAGGCGACGAGCCGCCGCCGGGGCCGGCCGGTCCGAGGCCGAGATCCTTGCGGGCTCGAGGACATGGAGAAGTCGGACGACCCCGGGCCGAACGAAGATTCCCACGCCGACCCTGGCGCCGACACAGGTGCGGCTCCCGGTGCAGAGGCCGACGCCTGTGTCCGCGCACCCCAGTCCGACCCGACGGTGTGAGGCGACGCGCCGGGCCCGTCGGGCAGTGCGTCGAAGGACTCCACCGATCCGTCTCGGACCAGGGTGGTGGGCAGGCCCTGCCGGAAATAGCGAGCTTCATGGGCCCCCGACGGGTCGGGCGCCCAGCCCTCGTACGCCTGCATGCAGCCTCCGATCCGCCGTGACACCCCCCAGTGACGATCGGCCCGTCGGCGCCGGTGCTTTAGCCGGCCACGACCGGGGGTGGGCGGAGGCCGCGGCCGTCGCCTCCCCCGGGCCCCCCGGGCCCCCGGGCCCGACGACGGGCCCGGGGAACCCGGTCGATGCGGGTCTCGCCCGTCAGGCCCCCGACGTCGAGCCGGCGGTGGCCGCCGCAGCCGTGGCCCCGTCGCCAGGCATCCCACCCGGGCCCGGCCCCTGAGGCCGGTCCAGCTGCTCGCTCCCGGCGTGGAGCTTGTCGATGGCCGCGGTGCCGTTCGTGGTCACGGTGTTGAAGGTGACGGCATCGCCGACGGCGAGGTCGCTGAGGGTGGCCTCACCGTTCTTGTCGATGTCGCTCGTGGCGGTGACCGCGTACGTGGTCGTGGCCGTTCTCGTCCGGATCGTGACGTCGGAGGTCCCGACGGCGGTGACGGTGCCGCTCAGGGGGAGGCCGACGCCGCCTCCTGCCGGGGCCAGCGGCGACGACCCGGAGGGCGCCATCGGCGACGACCCCGTGGGTGCGGTTGTCGAGGAGGAGCTCGCGGGTACGGAGGTCGGAATCGTCGCGGCGTTGGCCGTCATCGTCGTGGACGCCACCGCACCGGCGGCGGCACCGAGACCGAGCAGCCCCAAACCGGTGGCGACCGCCTTCGGGATTCGTCGACGGCGCCTGGGGCTCGTCTCATCGTGCGTTTCCATGTTCAGTCTCCTTCGTGACAGCAGTCCCCGATCTGGGGCCTCATCACCGTGGGCCGCGGACCTTTGGTGCCCCGCACGACCAGCTGTGCGTCACCTACGAGCGTCCGTCTTGCCGATGCGTCAACGGGCGTGTCGATCGGGGCTAGCGTCGGCGACGCGTCTGGGGCCGGATTGATGTGGTCTCAGTGGGGGGCGGACCTTCCCGGTCCGACCCCGGGCGCGAAGGGACTGCTCGATCCCGGGTTTGGTGACGGGGCGCCTCCACGTTCCACGCGAGCCCCGCCCGGCGGCCCCGCTCCACGACACCGACGTTCCGCTCCCCAGGCCGCTCCCCAGGCCGCGCCCCAGGCCGCTCCCCAGGCCGCTCACCAGGCCGCTCCCCAGGCCGCTCACCAGGGAGAACCATCTCCCTCCGGCGTTCCCGGGGCTCCCTGGGCCCTCCCGACCGTCGGCCCGATTTCACAGGGGGCTCACAGCCGACCCACAGTGGCCCTGCAACCGGGACCGTCATCCTCGGAGCGGGAGGTGCGTCGGACCGTGGAAAAGTCGGAACGTCACAGGGTGCTGGTCGTCGACGACGAGCCGTCGATCGTCGACGCCGTGGCCACCTCGTTGCGCTACGAGGGCTTCGACGTGGAGGAGGCGATCTCGGGACGGGCGGCCCTGGCCGCCGCACAGGAACGCCCCCCGGACCTGATCGTCCTCGACGTGATGCTGCCCGACCTCGACGGCCTCGAGGTGACGCGCCGACTGCGTATGGACGGTATCCGCGCACCGGTGCTGTTCCTCACCGCACGCGATTCCCTCGAGGACAAGATCGCCGGGCTCACCGTCGGTGGCGACGACTACGTCACCAAGCCCTTCGCGCTGGCAGAGATCATCGCCCGCGCCAGGGCGCTGCTGCGCCGGTCGGGTGTCGACCAGGCGGACGAGGGCATCCTGCGCTTCGCCGACCTCGAAATGGACGAGGGCGCGCACGAAGTCCGGCGGGGCGGTGCGCGCATCCAGCTGACGGCCACGGAGTTCAACCTGCTGCGCTTCTTCCTCCGCAACCCTCGCCAGGTGCTCTCCAAGGCGCAGATCCTCGACAACGTGTGGCACTACGACTTCGGCGGCGAGGCGAACGTGGTCGAGACCTACGTGAGCTACCTGCGCAAGAAGCTCGAGCGTCACGGGCCACCGCTCATCCACACCATCCGCCTGGTCGGTTACACCCTGCGCGATCCGGAGGCCTCCTAGGTGTCCCTCAGGACCCGGCTGCTGCTGGCGGCCGGTGCCGTTGCGCTCATCGCGCTCGTGATCGCCGACGCCGTCACGTACCAGGAGCTGCGTTCCTTCCTCTACGGCAAGATCGACCAGTCGCTCGAGCAGTCCCATAGGCCCATCGAGATCGCCCTGCACAGCGGCCCGTCGCCCCAGGGCGCGGGGAGGGAGGCGCCCGCGCCGGTCGGCGCCGGGAACGGCATCGCCGGATCGGGAACGACGTCGTCCACATCGACGCCGAGCGTGTCGGAGGGCTCGTCGGGGACCGAATCCTGCTCCGGGTTCGGAGGGCTGTCGGACCCCGTGCTGCGCCAGCTGGCCCCGAGCACGTTCGTCGAGCTCCGGAGCGCGACCGGTGCAGCCTTGTGCACGTACTCGGCACCTCCCGAGCTGGGCAGCGCCGAGTCGGTCTCCGAGTCGACCCCGAAATTGCCGGCGCGCGTCACCGGATATGCCAAGAATGCCTCCGACCTCGGGGAGCCCACCGTCTACTTCACCGCCGCTGCAGCCAAGGGCGGCGATTCGCAGTTCCGGATGCGGGCGTCGGTCCTCGAATCGGGCCCGTACGTCGGGGGGGAGCTCCTCGTCGGCGTCCCGCTCGATTCCACTGTCGGGACGCTCGATCGATTGCTGGTCGTGGAGCTGGCGGTGACGGGCGCCGCGCTGGCCGGGGCGCTACTCCTCGGATGGTGGCTGGTGCGAGTCGGTTTGCGCCCGCTGCGCGCCGTGGAGGGCACCGCCGCGGCGATCGCCCGGGGTGAGCTCGCCGAGCGCGTCCCCGGCGAGGAGGCCCGGACGGAGGTCGGGCGCCTGGCGCGCTCGCTGAACGTCATGCTGGGCCGGATCGAGAAGGCCTTCGCCCAGCGCGACGCCACCGAGCGAGAGCTGCGGGAGTCCGAGGGTCGCATGCGCCAATTCGTCGCCGACGCGTCGCACGAGCTGCGCACGCCGCTCACCGCCGTCTCCGCGTACGCCGAGCTCTTCGAGCAGGGGGCCGTCACCCGTGCCGACGACCTCGAGCGCGTCATGCAGGGGATCCGCAGCGAGACGGCGCGCATGGGCCACCTCGTCGAGGACCTCCTGCTCCTGGCCCGGTTGGACGAGGGCCGGCCGCTCGAGCAGGAGGAGGTCGAGCTCGTGGGCGTGGCGGCGCAAGCCGTCCAGACTGCGGCCACCGTGGGACCGCAGTGGCCCGTCCAGCTGGTGGCCCGGGAACCGGTCGAAGTCGCCGGGGACCACCTGCGGCTGCGCCAGGTCCTCGACAACCTCCTGGCCAACGTGCGGACCCATTGCCCCGCCGGGACGTCGACGGTGGTGGCGGTGTCGAGCGAGCCCGGGAACGCGCTGATCACCGTGTCCGACGACGGCCCTGGCCTCGACCCCGAGCTCGCCGCCCGGATCTTCGAGCGCTTCTACCGCGCCGACCCCTCCCGATCGCGCCGCCACGGTGGTGCCGGCCTCGGCCTGTCGATCGTGGCCTCGATCGTCAAGGCGCACGGCGGCACCGTCGCCACCGCGCCGCGACCCGGCGGAGGATCGGTGTTCACCATCCGCCTCCCCCTCGCCGGGGACGGGGACGGGGACGGGGACGGGGACGAGAGCGGGGACGGGGCCAACGCCGACGGCCCGATCTCCTCCGGGGATTCTCAGCCGACTCATAGCTGACTGTGCGAGGGCCGCGAGATTCGGATGGTCGTATGCAGCAATGAACGAGACGCCCACAGGAGACGCCGTCGTCAACCACCCGGCACCCCCCGACGGTGGGGCCGCATGCTCGTCCGGCAGGGCCGGGGGCCCGCCAGCGGCGACACGTGCCGTGACCGTGACCCGGGTCCGCCGGGCCTCGAGGACCTTCGCCATCGTGGCCGCCGGCGCCGCCGCGCTGCTCGGCGTGGTCGTGTCCAAGGAGATCCCCGGGACCACCGCTGCCGCCCGGACCACCGCCACCGGCGGGTCCCCGTCCGGGGTCTCGTCCGCCACGACGGCGGGGGGCTCGGGCACCACCTCGGGCACGTCCAGCTCGTCGCCGGCGACATCGTCGTCGCCGGGCTCCTCGTCGTCCTCGGGGTCGGCGACGGTCGTCTCCGGCGGCACCGGCGGCACCGGCCACTGATCCCCACCGACGCCGAAGAGACGGACACAGATCGGAATGCGAACCATGACCCCTGAGACGCACGACGACCACGTCGACGCGCCGGCACCGTCCACGTCGGTGCCCCAGCCTGTGCTCCGCTCCATGCGGGCGATCGGCACCACGGCGATCGTGGCGGTCACGGCGCCTGCGGCCGCGGCGCGCGCCGAGACGATCCTGGGCGAAGAGCTCGTCGCCATCGACGCGGCGTGCAGCCGCTTCCGGCCCGACTCGGAATTGTCGGCCCTGAACCGTGCGGGCGGGATCCCCGTGAACGTGAGCGCGTTGCTCTTCGAGGCCATCACCGTGGCGCTCGAGGTGGCGCAACGCACCGGGGGGGCGGTCGACCCCACGGTCGGCGCCGCCATCGAGGCGCTGGGCTATGACCGCGACTTCGAGGAACTCGGCGCCGACACCACGGCGCTGGTGCGACCGCCGCAGCCTGCGCCCGGCTGGTGGGAGATCGACCTCGACCCGCGCACCAGGACGGTGCGCGTGCCGCCCGGAACCCACATCGACCTCGGCGCCTCCGCCAAGGCGCTCGTGACCGACCGGGCCGCCCAGCGCATCGCCCACGCGGTGCGCTCCGGCGTGCTCGTCAGCATCGGCGGCGACGTCGCCGTCGCCGGGCCCGCGCCCGAAGGCGGCTGGGCGGTCGGCATCGCCCACGACTCCTCGGCGGCGGTCGACGCCGTCGACCAGGTGGTCGCCATCGCGACCGGCGGTATCGCCAGCTCGAGCACCGCCGTGCGCACGTGGCAGCGCGGCGCCCGGCGGCTGCACCACATCGTCGACCCGGCGACCGGCGACAGTGCTGCGCCCCACTGGACCCTGGTGTCGGCGTCCGGCGCGAGCTGCGTCGAGGCGAACGCAGCCAGCACGGCGGCCGTGGTGTGGGGCGAGCAGGCGGTGCCCAGGCTCGTCGAGCTCGGCCAACCCGCCCGCCTCGTCCGTCACGACGGACAGGTACTCACCCTGAACGGATGGCCCGCCGCCGACGAGCGGGGGCCACGGTCATGACCTCCCCCGTCCTCTGGTACGCCACCCGCGCCACCGGTCTCGTGGCGCTGGTCCTCCTCACCGGCACCACGGTGCTCGGGATCATGACCGCCAACCGGTTCGCCACACGGTGGTGGCCGCGCTTCGCCCAGCAGGACCTCCACCGCCGCGTGTCCATGACCACCATGGCCTTCCTCGGGGCCCACATCGTCACGAGCGTCATGGACAGCTACGTCCACATCGGATGGGCCGCCGTCGTCGTTCCCTTCGCCTCGACCTACAAGCGCCTATGGGTCACGCTGGGGACGGTGGGTGTCGACCTGCTCCTCGCCGTGGCCATCACGAGCGCGCTGCGCCACAAGATGGCCGCCCGCACCTGGCGGGCAGTGCACTGGCTGGCGTACCTCTGCTGGCCCGTCGCCCTCTCCCACGCCTTCGGGATCGGGACCGACATGCGCCAGGGCTGGGTGATCGACCTCGCCGTCGGCTGCATCGCCGCCGTGGTCGGCGCCGCCACCTGGCGCATCACCCTCGGCGTGGCCCGCAGGCGCCGGGCGTTGGACGTCGTTCCCATCCGCGAGCGCCCCCAGGGCGTCGCCGTCAAGCACATCTCCGTCTAACCGACAAGGACACCCGATGACGATCACGACAACCGCCGACAGTGCAGCCGTCGCCAACGGCGCCGGCACCGGCGTCGGGACCAGCGCTGGCGGGTCCACGCTCCTCGGGAGCTGGCGGGCGCGCCACAGCGCGGACCTCGGCGCCCACCTGGCCCACCACGGCCCAATTCCATTGCCGGGCCCTGGGGACACGTCGTGGGCGGACCGGTTCGCGGCGGCGATCGAGGCGTCGGGGATCACCGGACGCGGCGGGGCGGCGTTCCCGTCGTCCGCCAAGCTCGCGCTGGCGCGCGCCGGCCGGGCCGGGCCGACGCTCGTGGTCAACGCCATGGAAGGAGAGCCGGCCAGCGGCAAGGACCAGGCGCTGCTGTCGTGCGTTCCCCACCTCGTCCTCGACGGCGCCCAGCTGGTCGCCGCCGCCATCGGCGCCGGTCGGATCGCGCTGTGCATCCCCGCCGACCGCTACGACACCGCGCTCGCCGCCTCGCGTGCCGTGGCGGAGCGCGCCGGCACCGGGCTCATGCCCGTCGCCGTCACCGTCGTCCGGCCGCCGGGACGCTACGTCGCCGGGGAGGAGTCGGCGCTGGCCTCGTGGTTGGACGGCGGTCCCGGGGCACCCACGTTCCGACCGCGAAAGGGTGTCGCACTGACGATCGGGCGGCGTCCCGCCCTTGTCCACAACGCCGAGACCCTGGCGCACATGGCCCTGGTGGCACGGTACGGCCCGGACGCCTTCCGTGCCGCCGGGCGGCCCGGATCACCGGGCTCGACCCTGGTGACGGTGACGGGCGGCGTGGAGCACCCCGGGGTCTACGAGATCGCCCTGGGGACGCCGCTGGCGGAGGTCGTCGGCTGGGCGCACCCGGTCGACGAGGTCCAGGCCGTGCTGACCGGTGGGTTCGGCGGGAGCTGGCTCCCCGCCGCCGCCCTCGGGACCGCGTACGCGCCGGGCCCCATGGCCGCGGTCGGCGGTGTGGTCGGCGCCGGGGTCCTGGTCGTGCTCCCCCGCACCGCCTGCGGGATCGCCGAGACGGCGCGCATCGCCCGGCACATGGCGGGCGAGAGCGCCGGCCAGTGCGGGCCCTGTGTGTTCGGGCTCCCGGCCATCGCGCAGGACCTGGCATGGCTGGCGAGCGGGAGAGCCGACGCCGGGCTGACCCCGCGCCTGGAGGGCCGCTTCGGCGCCGTCAACGGGCGCGGCGCCTGCCGACACCCCGACGGCGTCGTCCGCATGGCGCGCAGCGCACTGTCGGTCTTCGCCGGCGATGCCGCTGCCCACGCCTCGGGTCGGCCGTGCCTCCACCATGCCCGCCCGTCGCTGCTCCCGCCGGCGACGGCGCGACCGTGAGGAGGGCCGTCGTGAAGACGACGATCAGGGTCGATCCGATCGCGTGTGACGCGTACGGGTACTGTGCCGAGCTGCTCCCCGAGCTCGTCAGCCTCGACGAGTGGGGCTACCCCGTCGTCGGCGGGCAGCCCGTGCCCGGTCACGTGCTGGCGCTGGCCCGGCAGGCCGCCAAGGACTGCCCCCGACGGGCCCTGGTGCTCGAGCAGGCGTCCGACGACTGAGGTAATGGCGTCGCGGCGACGTCGGTCGACGCCACCGCCACCGCCACCGCCACCGCCACCGCCACCGCCACCGCCACCGCCGGTCGTGTCGTCGTCGTTCGACCGAGTCCTCTTCCGAAAGGCCTCGATGTCCACGGAGAGAGAGCGTCTGGTGCACCGGATCGCCGAGCTCATCACATGCTCGGCGCTCCTGCGCCAGCGGCACGAGCATCCCTGCCGAGCGCCAGCAGGTGACCGAGGCCATCGAGGAGTCCGAGGCCGCCCGCCATCAACTCCGGTTGGCGTTGTTCGCGGTCGGAAAGGAGGAGGGTGCGTCCATCAGCGAAGTGGGGCGGGTGCTCGGGATCTCGCGCCAACTGGCCTCTCGTCTGGCGGGTGAAGCAACCAACGCGGGTTCCCGGGTGGAAGGCGTCGAAGACGACCCGTGACAGCTGACGGATCCGAGCGCCATCCGAGTCACTCGGCGCGCAGGAGCAGAGCCGTCGGCGTCCGGGCGGCGATGCGCCCGGGGATCGCCGCGACGACGTTGGCGAGCACGAGGGCGCCGACGGTGATGAGGACGACCGACAGCGTGGGGACGTTCGGTGCGGGCACCGCGTCGATCTGGCGGGCGAACAGCTCCCACAGCACGCGACCCACGATGATGCCGAGCGGGACGCCCACGGTGGCTCCGATGGCGACGGCGACACTCGCCTGCCAGCTGATGCTGGCGGCGAGCTGACCTTCGGTGAAACCCAGTGTCTTCAACAGTGCCAGCTCACGGCGACGACGCTTCACCGATGCCATGAGCGTCAATCCCAGTGCCGCCACCGTCCCAGCACCGAGCGCGACGCCGAGAAAGGCCGGAGTCGAACCCATCGAGCGGTAGTTGATGATCTCAGCAGGCAGTTGCACGGTCATCAGGGTCACGCCGTAGTTCGTCGGCAGGGTCAAGGTGCTGGCAATCCGCTTCAGGGCACGCAACGACGAGGCCGGGTCCGCGCCGTTGCGCAGGCGGACGAAGACCGCGTTCGGCCCGGGGGGGTCGTTGCCGAAGCTGTCCCTGACCGCAGCCGGTATGAGCTCGTACCGAAGCACGGCCCCGGTCCCCATGGACAGGTGATTGGTGTCCACGCCGGTGATCCCGATCGTAGGCATCGTCGCCGTTCCCACGATCCGGAGTCGGGTGGGGGCGGCAGCTGCGAAGGCGACCTCGATGGTGTCGCCGACGTGCTTGTGCAGCGCTGCCAGCGTCGAGGCGCCGAGCACGACCTGCTCGCGCGCCTGGAGGCCGTGCCCCGACAGCACCGGGGGTTCGACGGTTGCGCCCGGAGTCCCGCCGAGGACCGGCACCGTCTGGCTGTCGATCCGAAGGGTGCCGAAGTAGTACCCGGACCACGCGGCGACGTCGGGGTCATGATCGAGCAAGGATGCGGCCTGCCGTTGGGGGATGTCCCCCACGCCGCCCCCTCCGCTCAACTCGTAGTTCCAGTTCCATCCGTACAAGTCCGGATGCGAGACGAGGCTGTTGAGGCTGGAACCGAAGACGACCGTGCTGATCACGACGACCATGGCCAGCACGGCACCCAGGATGGCCGAGCGCACCGGCACCGGGTCGCGGTCGTCTCCCGCTTGCAGCGCGAAGCGGACCCCGGTCACGGCCGGGGTCGGCATGCCGGCGGCGGCCAACGCAACGGTCAGACCGGATCCCCGAGCTCGAGTCGTGCGGTCGCGCTGGGCGACGCGATGGGGCGCCCACCGATGGGCGAGGATCAGCGCGATGGCGCCCAGGCCGACGACCAGGACCAGGAACCCGAGTCCGAGCACGGTCCAGTCGAACGACACTCCCGGCGTCGGGTCCACGGGACGCACCGGTCCCAGCGGGGCCAACGGGGAGAGGGCGACCGCCACGGCCGCCGCCAGGATCGAGCCCGCGACCACCGACGCCACGATCCCCAGGAGCCCGTCGACCATGGTCATGCTCGGGCCCGCCCCGAGCGCCCGCAGCGTCCTCCCCTCGCCGGCGCCGAGGCGCAGGTGACGGACGATCAGCTGCGCGGCGATGAGCAGCGCGGCGATGGCGGCGATACCCCCGAAGACGCCGAGGGCGATGGCTTCGGGCTTGATCGCCCGCTGGGCCTTCGCCTCGACGACGGCCGACGCGTGGGGGTCGAACGGGAGTCGCGAAGGGAAGATCTGCTCGATCTCGGACTCCACCGTTGCCACCGAACGGCTGCCGTGATCCAGTTGGAGGTAGCTGAACGCGTAGTTCGAGCAGCACGCCACCATCCTCCTCGAGAGTGCCGGCGTGAACACGACGGATTGCGGGGTGCCGGACGCGTCGACCTGGTCCTGCACCACTGCATCGTTGAACACGACGATCCCGACCAGCGTCATCTCGAGGCGGAGCGCCGGCTTCGTCGGCTCGTACGCCGAGCTTCGGTAGACGGCCCACGGGGTGGTGTCACCCACGTGCAGCTTGAATTCGCGGGCAGCCGCCGCCGACATGACCATCTCGTCGACCCGGGTCGGGTCGGCCATCCGACCCGTTGTCACCGTCAGGCGGTCCTGATCGAAGTACTCCCCGTCGACGCTGCCGACGATGTTGCCGCTCGGACCGGTGTTCGGAGAGCCGTCCGGCTTCAGCTGGTAGGCGTTGAGCGCCGCGAAGCTCTCCACCCGCTTGACGTGGGGAAGGCCCGAGATGGTGCGGACGAGCCCGGCGTCGTACCCGGAGTCGAACCCGAGGCCCGGGCTGTACAGCCCGGTTCCGACGCTCATGTCCGACGGGTTGGTGCTGGCCAGGAAGGCCGGGAAGGACGACTGCGTGCGCCGGGCGGCGGCGACGGCACCCATGGCGACGCCGCCGACGAGCCCGACCAGGAGGACCAGGGCGAGGTAGCTGCCGCCGCGCCCGCGGAAGGTCGCACCGAACCGGTACAGGGCGAGCCTCAGCGCCCCACCGTTCACCGGCCTACGCCGCCGTGCACGCTTCGCCACACCTCGGTTGACCTCCCAGCAGGTCGCGCCGATCCCCCGGCCGCGATCAGTCTGCCTCGGGGGCGTGGCGCGCCCAAGGGGGCCACCCGGTGTCCTGCCTTCGTGCCTGCACGACCGGCTCCGGGCCGGACCGTGCCAGCCGGGCCGGGTACCGTCGGGAAGCACGCCGCGGGCCCGGGCACTCCGGGCAGGGAGCGGCCGGGCCCCCGGCTGCTACGTGCGCGGCGTCAGCGACGCGAGATCGAAGCTCCCGCTGCCGGTGAGTGTCGACGCGCCCACCAGGGTCGGACTGGTGACCACGGTCCGCCACGTCCCACGAACGGGAAGTCCGTCGATCGTCGAGAACCAGGTATCGGCGACGTTCGTTCCCGTCTGACCGCCACCGAAGGTCGCCACCTCGCGGAAATGCAGCGTCGGTACCGCTCGGCCCCCGATGCGCAGGGTCTCGGGGCCCACGTAGCGGTTGGTCCCGGTCATCGTGACGACGCCGGTGTCGATGGGGTCGTTCTTGCCGGTGCACGCGAAGGCGAAGCGCTGCCCCACCACGAGCCGGGACGGAATGGCCATCTCCGGCGGTGTGCACGTAAAGGTGGCGGTGTCGGCGATGACGAGGGCGATGAAGTTCCACCGGTACCAGCCGGCGCGGGCGACCTCCACGAGGTTGCCGTCGCGCGGGCAGTACGTGGAGTTCTGCCAGTGGCTGTCGCTGTAGTCGAGGCGCAGGACCCAGCAGCCGTCGGGCCGGTACGAGACCGTGCCCGGGATGCGGGGCCCCTCCACCTGTGACTTCGGCGGGAGCGAGACGCGCTCGTTGCCCGAGCCGGTGTAGGAGTAGACACCTTCGTGGGGGCGAAGCTTCCCCGGGTCGGCCACCAGGCCCGTGGCCCCTGAGCGGAACCGCTGGTAGGCGGTGATGCCGGCCAGCTCGTGCGGACCGGAATGGTTCCACGTGTAGACGAAGAATCCGGCCCCCACGACCAGGACCGTGACGATCGCCGCCGTGACGATCAGTGCCGTCCGGTGCCGTCGGGCGAACGGCGCCCGCCCGACGACCGTGCCCGCACCCACGTCCCCGCCGGCCCCGACGCCCGTGCCCGCACCCACGTCCCCGCCGGCCCCGACGCCCTCGCCCGGCACGAGCGCGGGGATGGTGACGAACAGCGGCTCGATCGGCTCGGGGCGTACCCAGACCGGAGCGTCGTGGACCACGCGGGTCATGGGTCCGGCTCCGCCGTACGCCCCGGGCCGCGCCGCAGGAGGTTGCGCACACCCCGCATGACCGGATGTGGGTAATCAGTCCGCAGACGGTCGAGGGCCGCCTGCATGACGGTCGTGGTCTCCTCGTAGCAGGCGTCGACGACGTCGGGGTCGTCCGCGGCGTCGGGCCCGTACCGGCTCCAGTCGAGCGCGGGCAGGAACTCCACGGTGATCGACGCGGGCATCGGGAGCGGCGGCACCAGGATGGTCGTCACGCCGAACGGCGGCCCCACGAGAATGGGGAACACGTTGATCCGAATCCGCTTGAGCCCGAGCGCGCTCGCCAGTCGGTCGCCGCGCGAGACGACCACCACGGCGTGGTGGGAGCCGTGGGTGACGACGGGGACGACGGGCACGCCGGCGTGCAGCGCCAGGCGGACGAACCCCTTGTGCCCGGCGAGGTCGACCCGGTCGCGCTGGCTCCACGGACGGCACGCCTCAAGGTCGCCGCCCGGGTACACGAGCACGGCGGCGCCCTGCTCCAGCGCCAGTTCCGCCTCGCGGCCCCCCGCCGGGATGGCGCCGATCCGTCGCAGGAACGGCCCCACCACCGGCAGGCCGAACAGCAGGTCGTAGCCGAGCGCGTACGCGGGCTGCTCGAGGCCGCGCCGCTTGATGATGGCCTGGGCGACGACCCAGGCGTCGGGCATGTAGAAGAGGCACGAATGGTTGCCCACCAGGAGCACCGGCCCCGTCGCCGGGAGGTTGTCGAGCTCTTTCACCTCGGGCGAGAAGAAATCCGTGTACCGGGCCACGGCCGCGAGCTTGCGCCCGATGAAGGCGGGGTCCCGGCGGAACAACGGCTCGGCTCGCTCGTGCTCGAGACGCGTCGACAGGGGGCCCACCAGCGGCGCGAGGAGGCCCTTCGACCCGTTGCCGCCGGCGTGGCCCGCTGCATTGCCGCCGGTGTGGCCGCCGGTGTGTCCCCCGGTGTTGCTCCCGGTGCGTCCCGCTGTGACGGTCATGACGATTCTCGCTTTCCTCCCCGTTCTCGCGCCCGGACCGGCCCGCGAGGAAGAGCAGTTCGTCCCAACCTTGGGGGGAAACGGAACAGTCCCCGCGCGGCGCCCTGGCCCCGGTCCGGGGCGGGAGCGGCTGCCGGGGACGGGGCCCGCTACCGGGGACGGGGCCCGCTACCGGGGCGGGATGGAGTACGTGACCTGCGCCTTGGCCACGAGATCGTCGGCCCCCACCGACCGGAGCCCGACGTCGACCACGGCCAGGCTCTTGCCCAGCTTGAGCAGCCTCCCCTCGGCCAACACGTCGACCAGCGGGGGCTTGCGCAGGAAGTCGATGTGCAGGCTGGTGGTCACGGCCAGAGGCACCGGGCCGATCTGCGCCAGGATGGCGACCCACGCCACGGCGTCGGACAGTGCCATGAGCGCGGGCCCCGACACCGTGCCACCGGGTCGGCCGTGGGACGCGGTGACGGGGAGCCGTAGGAGCGCTCCCCATGCCGCGGCGTCCTCCACGACGTACGGCGGCGGCGCGTCCGGGAACACGTTGTCGAGGAAGACCTGGAGCTCCTGCGCGTTCATCGGGGGCACCAGCGCACAGTACCGGTGCGGGAGTCGACGACCAGGGCTCAGAGGCCCCCGGCGGCGGTACGCGACGGGGTGGGCCGCCCGGACGGGGTGGGCCGCCCGGACGGGATGCTCCACACCTACCGGATGCGCCATACCTCCGGAAGGCTCCGAGGCACCCGCAGGTTCGGCTCCCCACCGAACCGCCCACAGGAGTCGCTCCTGGTCACGACGACGCCGGGCCCTCACCGTCGGCGGCCGCAGCCGAGGCCGCAGCCGGGCCCGCAGCCGGGCCCTCGCCCGCCCCGGTGGCGTCATCGCCACCGGGGCGCGCCGTCCGGGCGGCGCGCAGGGCGCGGATGCCGTCGTTGATCGCCGTGGTGATCAAGCGGTCGTTGTCCTTCGAGATGAAGCGGTGCACCCGTCGCTCGAACAGGGCGCGCAGGACCGGGTTGAAGGCGTGGTACGTCTCGGTGAAGTGGATCCGGGTTCGGCCGTCGCCGAGGTCCTCGAGCTCCGTCCGCCCTTCGGCGCGCGACCACAGGGGCTTGCCGATGGCGTCGTACTTCCAGGACCGGTGCGGGGTCACCTCGGTGAGCCACTCCCACGAATAGCCCACGCCCCCCGAAAAGAGGTAGCGCGGCACCCGGAAGGTGCAGTGCCGGATGAGGCCTTCCCCCACGTCGTCCCCGGGGTGGAGGATCTCGATCGACACCCCCGACGAGGTGGGCCGGCGGGGGCCGCGATACCAGAAGAGCCGCCACACCTCGCGCGGCGTGCCGTCCACGACCACGGCGTAGCGGTGCTCCTGCACTACGACGCTCCCGCCCACGGGGAGCCGTAGGTCTCACGGTGGGCCTTGGCGGCCACGGGCAGGCGACGGGGGGGCCCGAGGGGCCGCCCCGGCCAGCCGAGAGGGACCACGGCCATGGGGAGCACCTCCGCCGGGAGCCCCACGATCGACGCCAGCTCCTCCCCGAAGACGAGGGGGAGGGTGGTGAGCGACGAGCCGAGCCCGAGCGCGGTGGCGGCCAGGAGGAGGTTCTGGACCGCCGGGAACACCGAGGCCTCCATCACCCGCCGGTCCCCGACGCCGGTGTCCCCGGCCACCACCACCAGCACCGGGGCGGCGGCCACGCCTCCCTGCGCCCCGACCTCGACGTCGGCCAGCAGGCCGGGGGCGAGCCGTCCCTCGGAGTGCGCCCGGCCGCCACCCTCCCAGGCCTGGCGCGTGAGCCGGCCGATGGCGGCACGGCGCTCGCCGTCGCGCACGACCACGAAGACCCACGGCTGGCGGTTCTCGGCGCTCGGGGCGAAGGTGGCCGCGTCGAGGACGCGCTCCACGGTGTCGTCGTCGACCGGTCGGTCGTCGAACGTCCGGCAGGCGCGTTGGCGGTGCACGACGTCGAAGAAGCCCTCCATCGGCCCCACGTTACGGGGCGATGGTGGCCGCCGTCCCCATCACGATGCGGGGCTGCGCCCCCGGGCTCAGCCAGCGCAGCAGCGCCAGCAGCTCGCCCGTCGGCAGCGACACGCACCCCGCGGTCGCGCCGCCCGTGGAGACGTGAAGGAAGATGGCGCTCCCCGCGCCGGGCACGGTGGAGTCGGTGTTGTAGTCGATGACGGCGCCGTAGTCGTAGGCGGGGGTCTGGTCCATGGGCTCGGGCGCGGCGCCGGCGTCGGCCGTGCTCGTGTCGACCCACTGGTTGTAGGCGGGGCTGGCGGGGTCGTCGTCCCACACGATGCTCGGTCCCGTCACCGGCCGGTAGGGGAACTGCACGCCGGGATCCGCCAGCACGCCGAAGAAGAAGCCGAACGGGTAGGACCCCGACGGCGTGCGCCCGTCACCCTCGTGCTTCTGCCCCGGCGGTGCGAAACCGTGGTAGCCGATGTTCGCCTGCCATGGACCGAAGACCTGCTGCCACCCTGTGCCGGTGCGCTGGTAGGCCGTGAGCGTGGCCGCCGTCACACCGTAGGAGGCGGCGCTCACGGCGACCACCTGGGACGCCGACCCGACACCGGCGAGGCGCGTCACGAGGGGCGCGGGCGGCGACGGCGAGGTGGTGGGGGCGGGAGCCGGCACCGCCGTCGGGGGCCGGGCGACGACGGTGGTCGTCGGCGCGACGGCGAGGGTGGTCGTGGGCGGCGCCGGCGTCGTCGCCGTGGTCGTGGCGACGATCGTCGTGACCGGGACATGGTGGCGGGCACGTGCGGGGGGCGCGGCGGCTCCCCCGCACGACGTCGCGGCGAGGGCGACGGCGAGCGCCCCCGCGTGCACCCGCATCGCCCGGCGCACCCGCATCGCCCGGCGCACGGGGATCGCCCGGCGCACGGGGATCGTCGGCGGCCCGGGGCTAGCGTGCGCGTCCGTGCCGCGCTCCGGGCGCACCCTCGCCCTCCTGGTCGCCACCGGCCTCCTTCCCTGCTCGCTCCTGGCCGCCTGCGCGGGGACGGCCCGGACCGGGGCCCCGCACGCGCACGCCGCCACGGCGTCGGGGTCCGCCCCGGTGGGCACGGCGCCCGTCGTGGAGTCCAGCACCACTATTCCCCCCGGTTCCGGCGCCGGGGGGACCGGGCCGCCCACCAGGGCCCCGACGACCACGGGCCCGACCACCACCGGGCCGACCATCCCCACGCCACCCCCGGGCTTCGTCGGCGCGGTGGCCCCGGTCACGGCCGCCGAGGTCCCCTCGACCTGGAGGCCGGGCTGCCCGGTGGGGCCCGCCTCCCTGCGGATGCTGACCATGGGCTACTGGGGCTTCGACGGCCAGCCGCACACCGGGACCATGGTCGTGAACGCCGCGGTGGTCCCGGCCGTCCTCGCCGTCTTCGGCCGGCTGTACGCCGAGCACGTCCCCATCCGCCGGATGCAGCCGGAGGACGCCTACGGCGGGCAGGACCCCGCCTCCATGGCGGCCGACAACACCTCCGGGTTCAACTGCCGGTATGCCGTGGCGGCCGGCCCCCCCTCCTGGTCGGTGCACGCCTACGGGGAGGCCATCGACGTGAACCCGGTCGAGAACCCCTACATCGAAGGTGGCCAGGTCCAGCCTTCCCAGGGCGCGCCGTTCACCGACCGGTCGAACGTCCGCCCGGGCATGGCGGTGGCCGGCGGACAGCTCGTGGCCGCGTTCGCGTCGGTGGGATGGGCGTGGGGCGGGCGGTGGACCGCGAGCCCCGACTACCAGCACTTCTCGTCGACAGGCGGCTGACCGGCCGCGGTAGCGTCGCTGCCTGCCTCCGGGGAGGGGGCCACGACCATGACCGATCTCTTCTCCATCGCCGGCAAGACCGCCCTCGTCACCGGCGGCTCCCGCGGCATCGGACGCATGATCGCCACGGGCTTCGTGGAGGCCGGCGCCAGGGTCTACGTGTCGTCGCGCAAGGCGGAGGCATGCGACGAGGTCGCCGCCGAGCTGTCGAACGTCGGTGAGTGCATCTCGTTGCCCGCGGACCTGGCCACCGAGGACGGCTGCCGCGCGCTGGCGTCGACGCTCGCCGAGCGGGAGGAGCGACTCCATGTCCTGGTGAACAACGCCGGGAACACCTGGGGGGCGCCGTTCGAGGAGTTCGACGATGCGGCCTGGGAGCGCGTGCTGTCGCTCAACGTGAAGGGCGTGTTCCACACCACCAAGTTCCTGGCGCCCCTGCTGCGGGCCGCGTCGAGCGACGACGACCCCGCCCGCGTGATCAACATCGGCTCGATCGACGGCATCCACGTCCCGGTGATGGAGACGTACTCGTACTCGGCGTCGAAGGCGGCGGTCCACCAGCTCACGCGCCACCTGGCCAAGCGGCTCGCCCCGCACGTCACGGTCAACGCCATCGCGCCCGGGCCCTTCGAGTCCAAGATGATGGCCGCCACGCTGGAGGCGTTCGGCGAGCAGATCGTGGCGAGCGCCCCGCTCCGGCGGATCGGCCGTCCCGACGACATGGCCGGCACGGCCATCTTCCTGGCGTCGCGGGCCGGTGCCTACCTGACGGGGGCCGTCATCCCCGTCGACGGCGGCATCGCCACCGTGGGGACGTAGGGCAGACCGATGCCGACGACGACCGGTCCGACGGGGAAGACCCCGACGGGGCAGACTCCGACGGGGAAGACCAGGAAAGAGGAGGGCCGATGCGGCTCAGCATGATGCTCGACTACTCGCGCGGCATCAAGGAGTCGGCCGACCACGTCGCCGAGCTCGAGCGCGCCGGCCTCGACATCGTGTGGGTGGCGGAGGCCTACGGTCTCGACGGGCCCAGCCAGATGGGCTACATCGCGGCCAAGACGGCGCGCGTGGAGATCGGCTCGGCCATCCTGCCCATCTACTCGCGCACCCCGGCGCTGCTGGCGCAGACGGCGGCGGGGATCGACGCCCTGAGCGACGGGCGGTTCATCCTCGGCCTCGGGGCGTCGGGCCCGCAGGTGATCGAGGGATGGCACGGCGTGCCCTACACCGAGCCCCTGCAGCGGACGCGGGAGATCATCGGGATCTGCCGCAAGGTGTGGCGCCGCGAGGTCCTGACCAACGAGGGCCTGTACCCGATCCCGCTGCCGGCCGGACTGGGGACGGGGCTCGGCAAGCCCCTCAAGCTCATCAACCACCCCGTGCGCGAGGACATCCCCATCTGGGTGGCGTCGATGGGCCCGAAGAACGTCGAGATGACCGCCGAGGTTGCCGACGGCTGGTTCCCGTTCCTGTTCATCCCCGAGCGGGCCCGGGAGGTGTGGGGCGAGCCCCTGGCCGCCGGTGCCGCCCGGCGCTCGGCCGACAGGGGCTCGCTGGAGATCGCCGCGGGCGGGATGGCGGCGGTGGGCGAAGGCCTCGAGCACCTGCGGGAGTTCGCCCGGCCCATGACGGCCCTGTACGTGGGGGGCATGGGGGCCAAGGGGCGCAACTTCTACAACGCATTGACACGCCGCTACGGCTTCGGGGCCGAGGCCGAGTTGATCCAGGACCTGTACCTGAGCGGGAAGAAGGTCGAGGCTGCCGCGGCGGTGCCCGCCGAGCTGCTGGAGAAGACGTCGCTCGTCGGGCCCCCCGGCTACGTGAAGGAGCGCATCGCCGCCTACCGCGAGGCCGGGGTCACCGTGCTCAACGTGGCACCGATCGGGCCCGACCCCCTCGCCACCATCGAACAGCTGAAGGAGTGGTGCAGTTGACGAACCGCCGCATGGTCCTCGCCGAGCGCCCGTCGGGCATGGTCGACGCCGGCACCGTCCGGCTCGAGGAGGGCCCGGTGCCCGAGGCCGGCCCGGGCCAAGCCCTCGTCCGGGTCCGCTACCTGTCCATCGACCCCACCATCCGGACGTGGATGGACGACGCGCCGGGCTACCTGCCTCCCATCGCCCTGGGAGAGGTGGTGCGCGCCGGCGGGATCGGCGAGGTGCTGGCCACCAACAGCGAGCGCTACGCCGTGGGCGACCTCGTGTTCGGGATGCCGGGCTGGCAGGACTACGTCGTCGCCGACGAGGGGGCCGCCGCCATGCAGGTCATCCCCCCGGGGATCGACCCGACCTTGGTGCTGGGCGTGTTCGGGGTGACCGGCATGACGGCGTACTTCGGGATGATCGACGTCGGCCGGGTGGCCGAGGGTGACACCGTGGTGGTGTCGGGCGCCGCCGGGGCCACGGGGTCGGTGGCGGGGCAGATCGCCAGGATCAAAGGTGCGTCACGCGTCGTCGGCCTCGCCGGGACGCCCGAGAAGTGCGCGTGGATCGTCGACGAGCTCGGCTTCGACGCGGCGGTCGACTACCGGTCCGACGACGTGGCGGCATCGCTTCGGTCGCTGTGCCCCGATGGCATCGACCTCTACTACGACAACGTCGGCGGGAAGATCCTCGACATCTGCCTGGCCCAGCTGGCCCTGCGCGGCCGGATCGTCATGTGCGGCGCCATCTCCGTCTACAACGACATGGACAGGACCTCGGGCCCCCGCAACATCTTCAACCTCATCATCAAGCGGGCCCGCATGGAGGGCTTCCTCGTCCTGGACTACCTCGACCGGTTCCCCGAGGCCCAGCTCGACATGGCCGGATGGCTGGGCGAGGGCCGCGTCAAGCACGCCGAGCATGTCGTCGACGGCCTCGAGCACGCCCCCGACGCGCTCAACCTGCTGTTCACCGGCGGCAACACGGGCAAGGTGATCGTGAAGCTCTGACCGGTGGCCGGCGCCGTCGGCCGGTGGCCCGACGGGGGGTGGGCTCATCCGCCCTGGTCGAACCAGTCCCAGTGCCACGGCGTGATCGTCTCGAAGGGGCCGGCGAACACGACCGGTGATGCCGCCGTCGACGAGGCGACGACCCGCTCGCCGAGCGCGCCGGCCACGCCCAGCGGCTCGCGGTCGAGGTAGCAGACGGTGACCGCACGCCGTCCGGGACGCCATCGGTGCCCCGCGAACCGCTCGCCCGCCGCGAAGGTCCAGACCCCGGCCACACCGTCGACGCCGAGGAGCGCACCGTCGCCCGTGTCGCCCGTGTCGCCCGTGTCGCCCGCCGCCGCGCCGGCGTCGGGCTCGCGCACGACGACGTAGACGCCGAGATTGGGCCGGAAGGCGACGGCCTCGGCGGACACCAGCACCCGGGGTGCCGCCGCCATCGCGGTGACGTCGAACGGGCCCGACAGCCGCGACCGCCGGTGCTCGTGGAACCGACCGGCGGCGTGGAGCTCCTCGCCGAGGGCGCGGAACTCCCGGAGGGTCTCGTCGAGAGGCTCACCCATGAGGTAGAGCGTCACGTAGTGGATGGGCGCCAGGAGCGCGCCGTCGACGGCCCGGGCCGCCCGGCACGCGGGGGTGGACACCCAGCGCTGGCCGAACACCACGCCCGGCAGCGGGTACTGCTCGGGCATGTGGTCGAGCTGGTGCCACGCGTTGTACGAGCGGTGCTCGGCGGGATCGGTCACCTCGGTGAACGAGAAGAAGCCGACGCTGACCTTGGCCATGGCCCGCAGTCCATCACGCCGACGGCGGCCCGCGCCCGCCCGGGCGCGGCCGACGGCAAGACTCGGGCGATGGCCCGAGCACGAGCAGGAGCCCGAGCCCGAGCACGACGCCGTCCGCGCCCACGGATGCTCGCACCCGTCGTGGCCCTGTCGGTGCTGTCCCTCGCCGCCGGGGCGTGCGGCGCGGGCCCGTCGGCGTCGCCCGGGGCGGGCCGGACGTCGATCGCCGTCGCCACGACCGGCACGTCGAACGCCGCCGGCACCACCGCGCCCGGCACGGGCGCCTCGACCACGCCGGCGCCCGCCGCAGGCTGGCTCACCTACGGCGGGAGCTTCGCCCGCGCCTCGGTCGACACCACGGGCCCCACGTTCGTCCACGCGCCCACGGCGGCGTGGACGTCGCCGCCCCTCGACGGGCCCGTGTACGGCGAGCCCCTCCTCGACGCCGGCCTGGTCCTCGTGGCGACGCAGAACGACACGGTCTACGCCCTGTCCGCCGCCGACGGCACGATCTCGTGGTCGGACCACCTGGCCACCGCCGTCCCGGCGGGGATGCTGCCGTGCGGTGACATCGCCCCGTCGGTGGGCGTGACCTCCACCATGGTGATCGACCCCGGCACGGGCACGCTGTTCGCGTCGGCGGCGCTGGTGTCGGGGGGCGCCGTCCGGCACGCCGTCTACGCCATCGACATCGCCACGCACCGCGTGTCGTGGAGTCGCGACGTCGACCAGCCGGGCTGGTCGGCCGCCGCCGAGCTCCAGCGGGCGGCGCTGGCGCTGTCGGCGGGGCGGGTCATCGTCGGCTTCGGCGGGAACTACGGCGACTGTGGCGAGTACCACGGCTGGGTGCTCGGGGTGCCCGAGTCGGGCACCGGCCCGCTGCTCGCCTACCGCGTGCCCACGAATCGGGAGGGGGCGGTGTGGGCGGCCGCCGGCGTCTCCGTCGACGCCGCCGGCGACGTCTATGCCGTCACAGGGAACGGTGACGCCGGCCCCGGGACCGCCTTCGACCACGGCAACAGCGTGATCGAGCTGACGCCCCGGCTCACCGAGCGCCAGTACTTCGCCCCGGCCGACTGGGCGCAGGACAACGCCGGCGACGCCGACCTCGGCTCGACCGCGGCGATCCTCCTCGACGGCTCCCGCCTGTTCGTGGTGGGCAAGCAGCACACCGCCTACCTGCTCGACGCCACCGCCCTGGGTGGGGTGGGCCACCCGCTGGCGTCGGTGGTCGTGTGCGAGTCACGGGGCGGCAACGCCTACCGGGCCCCGGACGCCTACGTGGTCTGCCCCGACGACGGGACCATCGCGCAGGTGCGCGTCGGCCCGCGCTCGAGCCTGTCCCGGGGCTGGACCTGGTCCTCGCCCACCGGGGGGGCCGGCTCGCCCACCATCGCCGGCGGCGTCCTGTGGACCGTCGACCTCGACGCGTCCCTCCTCTACGGGGTGGACCTGTCGTCGGGGACGACCCGCTTCCGGCTCCGGCTCGACACGGGGACGCCGGCGCACTTCGCGGCGCCGGGCGCCGCCGGGGGCCTGCTCGTCGTGGCCGGGGCCCGGGCCGTCGAAGCGTTCCGCTGAGGCCGCCGGGGACCGCCGGGGGCCGGGGTGCCGGGTGGGCGCCTGCCGGAGCAGAATGGGACCATGCCCCCCCGACCCTCCGCCGACAGCTTCTCCAGCCGCGCCACGCTCGCCGTCGGCGACCGCACGTTCGAGGTGCACCGGCTCGGCGCCCTCGACGACCGGTTCGACGTCGCCCGACTGCCCTACGCCATGAAGGTCCTCCTCGAGAACCTCCTGCGGCACGAGGACGGCCGGCACGTGCACGCCGCGGACATCGAGGCGGTGGCGAGCTGGGCCAGCCGGCAGCAGGGCGGCACGGCGGCAGGCACGGAGATCGCCTTCACCCCCGAGCGCGTCCTCATGCAGGACTTCACCGGCGTGCCCGCCATCGTCGACCTGGCGGCCATGCGCGATGCGTTGGCGGTCATGGGGGGCGACCCCACGGCGATCAACCCGCTCGTCCCCGTCGAGCTCGTCATCGACCACTCGGTGATCGCCGAGTCCTCCGGGCTCGCCTCCTCGTTCGCCACCAACGTCGACATCGAGTACCGGCGCAACATCGAGCGCTACCAGCTGCTGCGCTGGGCGCAGCAGGGCTTCGACGGCTACCGCGTCGTGCCGCCGGGCACGGGGATCTGCCACCAGGTGAACCTGGAATACCTGGCGCGGGTGGTGTTCGCCACGCCCGACGGCCGGGCGTTCCCCGACACGCTCGTCGGGACCGACTCCCACACCACCATGGTGAACGGCCTGGGCGTGCTCGGCTGGGGGGTGGGGGGGATCGAAGCCGGAGCGGCCATGCTCGGCCAGCCGCTGACCATGCTCGTGCCGCCCGTCGTGGGGCTGCGCCTCACCGGTGAGCTCCCCGAGGGCACCACCGCCACCGATCTCGTGCTCACCATCGCGCAGCTGCTGCGGCGCCACGGCGTCGTCGGCAAGTTCGTGGAGGTGCACGGCCCCGGCCTGGCGCAGCTCCCGCTCGAGAACCGCGCCACCATCGGCAACATGTCGCCCGAGTACGGCGCCACGTGCGTCATCTTCCCGGTGGACGACGTGACGCTGCGCTACCTGCGCTTCTCCGGTCGCGACGAGGACCACGTGGCCCTGGTCGATGCCTACACGAAGGAACAGGGCATGTTCCGCCGGCCCGGGGACCCCGAGCCCGTCTTCTCGGAGTCCGTCGAGCTCGACCTCGCCACGGTGGAACCGAGCCTGGCGGGGCCGGCTCGCCCCCAGGACCGGGTGTCGCTGTCGGGCACGAAGACGGGGTTCCGCGCCGCCTTGGCCTCGGCGCGGGGACAGGCCGAGGGAAGCACGTCGCTGCAGGTCGCCACGGCGGGTGCCGCCGAGGGCGGGCCGGTGGAGGTCTCCGACGGCCATGTCGTGATCGCCGCCATCACCAGCTGCACCAACACCTCCAACCCGCAGGTGATGCTGGCCGCCGGCCTCCTCGCCGAGAAGGCGGTGGCCCGGGGGCTGCGCTCCAAGCCGTGGGTGAAGACGTCGCTCGCCCCCGGGTCGCGTGTCGTCATGGACTACTACGAGCGTGCCGGGCTCCGGGAACCGCTCGAGGCCCTCGGCTTCCAGCTGGTCGGGTTCGGGTGCACGACGTGCATCGGGAACTCCGGCCCGCTGCTCGCCGGCGTCTCCGAAGCCGTGCGCCAGGGCGACCTGTCGGTGGCCGCCGTCCTGTCGGGCAACCGCAACTTCGAGGGCCGCATCCACCCCGACGTCCGGCTCAACTACCTGGCGTCGCCTCCCCTGGTGGTGGCCTACGCGCTGGCGGGCACGATGGACCTCGATCTCACGACCGAGCCGCTCGGCACGGGCGCCGACGGGGAGCCCGTGTACCTGCGCGACATCTGGCCCTCCCCGGGCGAGGTGTCGGACACCATCGCCCGGGCCGTGACCTCCGAGATGTTCCGCACCCGGTACGCGTCGGTCTTCGAGGGCGACGAGCGCTGGAAGGCCATCGACGCCGGCGAGGGCGACACCTTCACGTGGGACCCGTCCTCCACCTACGTCCTGCGACCCCCGTTCTTCGAGGGGATCGGCACCGAGCCCGCACCGGTGGCCGACGTCGTCGGGGCGCGCGTGCTGGCGGTCCTCGGCGACAGCGTCACGACCGACCACATCTCGCCGGCCGGCTCCATCCGTCCCACCTCCCCCGCAGGCGAGTACCTCACCGCCCACGGCGTCGCCGTCTCGGAGTTCAACTCCTACGGCGCGCGCCGCGGCAACCACGAGGTGATGATGCGGGGGACGTTCGCCAACGTGCGGCTGCGCAACCTCCTGGCGCCGGGCACCGAGGGCGGCGTCACCCGGCTGTTGCCCGGCGGCGAGCAGATGAGCATCTACGACGCCGCCATGCGGTACCAGGCCGACGGGGTCCCGCTGGTGGTGCTCGCCGGCAGGGAGTACGGCTCGGGCTCGTCGCGCGACTGGGCCGCCAAGGGCCCCGCCCTGCTGGGCGTGCGGGCGGTCATCGCCGAGAGCTTCGAGCGGATCCACCGGTCCAACCTCGTGGGCATGGGGATCCTGCCCCTGCAGTTCCCCGACGGGACCACGGCCGCCGGGCTCGGACTCACCGGCGAGGAGACCTTCGACATCGCCGGCCTCGACGCGCTGCGCGCCGGCGACGTCCCGAAGGAGCTCACCGTGCGCGCCGGCACGATCGAGTTCAACGCACGCGTGCGCATCGACACGCCCATGGAGGCGGAGTACTTCCGCCACGGCGGCATCCTCCCCTACGTGCTGCGCCAGCTCGCCGGCTGACGCCGGCACCGTCCCCGGCACCGTCCCCGGCACCGTCCATGGCCCGGCGCGCCCACTCCCGGTGATGCCGCGTCGCCCGGTCCGCGCAGGGTTGACGCTGGCGGCGGTTGCGGGACTCCTCCTGACCTCGACGGCACTGCACGTGCCGGGGGCGGGCGCCTCGCCGGCACCGCGGGACGCTCCCGGCGTCCTCGCCCCCGTCTACGACGCCGACGCCCCCGACCCCGACGTGATCCGGGTGGGCTCGACCTACTACGCCTACACGACCGGTAGCCACCTGCGGGACATCCCGGTGCTCTCGTCGACCGATCTGCAGACCTGGGCCCTCGTCGGCGACGCGCTCCCCGTCCTGCCGTCGTGGTCGGTGTGGGGCCGGACGTGGTCGCCGGGCGTCGTCGAGCTCGCCGGTCGATTCGTCATGTACTACGCGACCGAGGTGGCGGCCACCGGCGGCGAGTGCATCTCGGTGGCCACGTCCGTCGTGCCGACAGGGCCCTTCGTCGACACGTCGGGAGCACCCCTCGTCTGCCAGGCCGACCTCGGCGGCTCCATCGACCCGCAACCGTTCGTGGACGGCGACGGCACGCCGTACCTGTACTGGAAGTCGAACGCCGCGACGATGGGCGTGCCGGCGTACCTGTGGGTGGCGCGCCTCTCCCCCGACGGCTCGAGCCTGGGGTCGTCGGCGGTGCAGGTGCTCGCCCAGGACCAGCCGTGGGAGTCGACGGTGGAGTCGCCGGCGATGGTCGACGCCTCGGGGTCCTACGTGCTGTTCTACTCGGGCGGCCTGTGGGACGGCGCGGGGTACGGCGTCGGGTACGCCGACTGCGCGGGACCCTTCGGCCCGTGCGCGAAGCCCCGCAGCTCGCCACTGCTGCACTCCGACGAGCACCGGCTCGGCCCGGGCGGCCAGTCGCTGTTCCAGGACGCCTCGGGCAACTGGTGGATGGCGTATCACGCCTGGGACGGCCCGGCGAGCAGCTACTCCTACGACGCCGGGGGGTTCCGCAGCTTGTGGGTGGCCCCCGTGACGTTCGCCGCCGGGACACCCACCATCGCCGCGGGCGAGGACCCCGAGGGCTACCACCTGTTCGGGCGCGACGGGGGTGTCTTCTCCTTCGGCTCGGCGGCGTTCGCCGGCTCGATGGGGGGCACCCGCCTCGCCGGGGCGGTGGTGGGGGGCGCCGCCGACATCGCCACGGGCGGCTACTACGAGGTGGGCACCGACGGCGGGGTGTTCGCCTTCGACGCGCCGTTCGAGGGGTCGATGGGCGGCCGCGCCCTGGCCGCGCCCATGGTGGGCATGGCGACCACCCCCGACGGCGGGGGGTACTGGCTGGTGGCGTCGGACGGGGGCGTCTTCTCCTTCGGCGACGCCGCGTTCTCCGGGTCGACCGGCGCCATGCGCCTCGTGGCGCCGGTCGTCGGCATCGCACCGACGGCCGACGGCGGCGGGTACTGGCTGGTGGCGTCGGACGGGGGCGTCTTCTCCTTCGGCGACGCGGCGTTCTCCGGGTCTCTGGGCGCCACGCCCCTGGCCGCGCCCGTGGTGGGCATGGCGGCCATGCCGCAGGGGGGCGGCTACTGGCTGGTCGGCTCGGACGGCGGCGTCTTCAACTTCGGCGACGCGCAGTCCTTCGGGTCCATGGGAGGTGTCCGCCTCGGCGCGCCGGTGGTGGCCATCGCCAGCGGGCCCGGGAGCGGTGGGTACTGGCTGGTGGCGTCCGACGGAGGCGTCTTCGGCTTCGGGGACGCCACGTTCTCGGGGTCGATGGGCGCCACGCGTCTGGCCGCGCCCGTCGTCGGCGGCGCGGCCGCCTGACCGCACCGGGCCCGTCGGGCCCGGCCCGGCACGTCAGGCCGGGCCCGCCAGCCCGGGCCCGTACAAGAGCGGGTCGTCACTGCCGGTGCGCTTCGCCTCGTACATGGCCGCATCAGCCATCGCCACCAGCCCTTCTGCGTCGAGGGCGGGATCGGCGGACCACGCCACGCCGATGCTGGCCCGACAGTGCCGGCTCCCCGCCTTCAGACGGACCTCGTGGCCAAAGGTCGCCGCCAACCGCCTGGCGGTTGTCATGGCCTGCTTCGCGCTGGTCGTGTGCGGGCGGATCACGAGGAACTCGTCACCGCCGATCCTGCCCACGATGTCATCGGCGCGCACGGCCCGTTGCAGGCGCCGGGCCACGACCGCGAGGAGCTCGTCACCGGCCGCATGGCCGAGCTTGTCGTTCACGTCCTTGAAGCGATCGAGGTCGACGAAGAGCACCGCCGGTCGACTCGCCGTACCGTGGTCTGTCAACTGGTCCTCGAGGGCGGCCAGTGTCGAGGCCCGGTTCCGGCACTGCGTGATGTCGTCGATGGTGGCACGCACGTGCAGCTCGTCGCGTAGCCGAGCACTCTCGGTCACGTCGGTCACGCACACGATCGCGCCGGTGACCTCGCTCGTTTCCGTAGTGAGGGCACGAATGCTGAAGAGGCACCGGCGCACCACCGTTTCGTTGCCCTCCGACGCAGGCAGAAGGGGGACCTCGACGTCGCTGTCGAGCCGGTCGCGCAGTACGGCGTCGAAGGCGTCCTCGAGGTTCTGTCGATCCGCGGGCCGTACCGTTGCCATCTGTTCGTCGACGCTCGTTGCCCGCGGTGTGCCGAGGATGGCGTGGAGGCGACTGTTGGTGTAGACGACGCTTCTATCGGCGTCGACCTGCAGCACCCCGACGGGCAGGGCCTCGGCCAGACGATCGAGCAGCTGCTCACGAGCTCGCAGCGCCTCATGTGCGCCCATCTCGTCCGACACGTTCACCATCTCGGCCACCACGCACCGGAGTTCGGGATCGTCGAGCATGTTGTGATTCGTGATCTCCATCCAGACCCACGAGCCGTCCCGATGCCGATGGCGGAGCCGGACCCGGCTGCCCGCCGCCCGCGCCGCCAGCATCTCCATCCAGTTGTCGATGGCGAGCTGATGGTCGTCGGGATGAATGATCTCGAGGGACAGGTGCCCCAAGAGCTCGTCCCCGCCCCACCCCAGGATCTGGGAGATGGCCTCGTCGACCTCGAGGAAGAGGCCCACCTCGTTCTGGCGCACCCGGGCGGTGCGGGGTGGCAACGGCGACCTTTCCCGACTGAGGAACGCGAAGCTGCCCTCGTCGGCCCCGTCGTCCTTCGGGAGGATGACAGCGAGGAAGACGCTGTGGAGCCGTTGCACGTCCAAGAGATGGAGATCCACCGTCCGACCGGGTTCGTCGGCCAGCCGCACCGTCACCGAGGAATGTTGTGCCGGCGTTGTCTGGATGCACTTCCACGCTTCGATGACGGCGATGCGGTCTTCGGGGGCGACCACGTCGAGCGGTGAGCGGGCCACGACCACCGGGTGGCCCCGGGTCGGGACGGAGTCAGGCATGGCCACCGAGATCCCGTCGGGCCCGATGGCGCACAGCGCGGCCGCGGCGTGCTGGTCGAGCAACGCGCGCAGCACGGTGGCGACCGTCTCTGATCCCCGGTTCTCGCCCGCGCACACGACCTCAATATCGGCCGTCCCGTGCCCGGCGTTGAGCCTCGTGTCGCCGATGCGGGACGGCGCGGCCTCCCCGGGGTTGGCCGGGCGCCGGTGGGGCCGATCGACGAGATTCCCGGGGCCCGCGGGGCCGGTACGCTCGGCCCTGGTCCGAATCCGGTGCTGACGTGGCCCGTGGGTGAGGTCGTCGCGTGGAACGGGATCCGGGTCCGGTGCACCGTGGTCGACCTGACGGCCGGGCTTCCGCCCCCGACCCCCCGACACCCTCACCGCCGCCACCAGCACCGTCGCCGGCGACGGCCCGCCGGTGATCCGCCGGGAGCGGCCCGAGGAGTACGCCGCGTGCCGCGAGATGCCGCGGCGCGGCGGGTGACCGCTACGGCGAGGTGGGCGTCGGTCCGTTCCCCCACGGCGACGGTGATGCGCCACGCGGCGAACGGGTCATCCCGAGATCGGCCCGCTCCCCGCCATCACGACCACGGGCTCCTCGGTGAGCACGAAGGCCAGCCGGTCCACGTCGAGGAACTCGGGCAGGTCCGCCCACACGTCGGCGAAGTCCTTCTCGGCGATGTGGGCCCGGTACTCGTCCATGGAGTCGAACCACTGCACGGTCACCCCGTCGTACCCGCCGTCGTCCTCCGCCCCGTACTCGGCGAGCGGCCGGTGGTGCTGCTCGTAGCGCAGGACGTGGCTCCCGCTGCGCGTCGACGCCACGAGGGGGCCGTGCCGGTCGCGCCAATAGGCGTGGAACTCCTCGGGCGACATGCCCTCCTTGCGCCGGACGAGGCACGTCAGCTTGACCATGGTGGCTTCCTCCGTCGTGGCGACCTCGCACGGACCGAAGCGGCCACGTCGCTTCGGCGACCCGAAGGTTGCCACGCGCGCCGAGACACGGGCCATCCACGACGCCACGCTCGAGGCCGAGGGCGAGGACGCGGGCGCGGGCGGGCGACCCCCCGCTGGTACCGCCGACCTGCGCGCGGGTCGCCGAGCCGGCCGACGACGACCTGCACCGGGTGTGAGGCCGGCGGCGGCGCCGCTCAGCGCCCGAGGGCGAGCGCCACGAACCGGCCGAGCACGCGGCGGCCGACCTCTTCGACCACCCGGCGCTCCCGCCCGTCGAGGGTGACGCCCTCGGGGAGCTCGGGCGCCCAGGCCGCCGCCATGGCCGCGTCCAGCTCGACGTGGAACTGCAGCCCGTAGGCGGTGGCGCCGTAGCGGAAGGCCTGGTTCTGGTAGCGGTCGCCCCCGGCGAGCCGCACCGCGCCGTCGGGGATCCCGAACGTGTCCCCGTGCCAGTGGACGACGGGGAGGGTGGTGCCCTCGGGCCCCAGCACGGGGTCGGCCCGCCCGTCATCGGTGAGCGCGACGGAGCCCACGCCGACCTCCGGCTCGGGCCCCGTCGTGACCGGTGCGCCCAGCGCGGCGGCCAGCTGCTGCGCCCCCAGGCAGATCCCCAGGACGGGGACGTCCCGCCGCACGGCGTCGCCGATCCAGCGCCGCTCGATTTCGAGCCATCGGTGCTCGTCGGTGTCGTGCACGCCCATGGCCCCGCCCATGACCACGACGCCGCCCGACCGGTCGGGCGGCGGGAGGGGCTCGCCGAGGTCGAGGCGGACGACCGCCACCGCGACACCCGCGTCGGCGAGCACCCCGGCCAGCAGTCCGGGCCCCTCGTGCGGGGCGTGCTGCGCCACGACCCACGGCCCCGGCGCCGTCAAGGGGTGAGGACGACCTGGAACGTCTCGGCCATGCGACCCGCGGGCAGGCCCGCCCGGCGGCCGCCGTCCTCGGCCCAGGAGCGCAGACGCTCGTCGAGCCACTCCCCCTCGCCCACCTGGCTGCGGTGGCGGCGCAGGGCGGCGATCTTGGTGTCGAACGTGTCGGTGATGTCGACGGCCCGGTTGGGCGTGGGCGCCGCCGTCAGCCAGATCTCGGGGACGGCGTGGGGCTCGAGGCCCTCCTCGAGCAGCTCGGGATGGGCGAACGGGTTGCGGGCGTCGGGATAGACCGATGACACGGCGGCCTCGCCGGCCGCCAGGTGGTCGGGATGGCTGGCGCCGATGCGGTCCCACATCCGCTCGGGCGACTGGCACACCAGGCGCTGGGGTTGCACGCGCCGGATCTGGCGGCTGATGTCGCGCCGCAGCTCGATGCTGGGGGTCAGCCGGCCGTCGGGGTAGCCGAGGAAGACCACCTCGGTCACCCCCACCTCGGCCGCCGCGGCCCGCTGCTCCTCGCGCCGCAGCACGGCCATGTCGGCGCGGCTGACCGAGCGGTCGGACCCGCCCGCATCGCCGTCGGTCACGATGCAGTACGCCACCCCGATGCCGGCCTTGACCCACGTCGCCACCGATCCCGCCACACCGAAGTCGACGTCGTCGGGGTGGGCCGTCACCACCAGGATCCGCTCGACCCCGTCGGCCTCGTCGGCCCCCTCGAGGGGCAGCATGGGGTTCTCGATCCCGTCGTTCGCCATGGCGGCGATCCTACCGGTGGCCTTCCCCGGGCCGTCAGCGCGGCGAGCCGATCCCGATGCGGGCCAGCTGGTCGAGCCCGGCGACCAGCGCCTGCTCGGCGCGCGCCGCGAACGGCGCCCACCCGGCGGGACCGGTGCCGAGCGAGTCGGCCTCGTCCCACAGCGCGTCCTCGACGGGTGCGAGCACGGCGCGCACCGCCGCCAGCGCGCCCGGCTCCGCCTCCACCGCACGGCCCACCGCCGCGAAGCGCGCCGCCATCGGCTCGCGGCCGAGCGCGCCGGGGATCGGCGCCGGCGCGCCGGCCCGGGGTCTCGCACGGGCCCGGGGTCTGGCGCCGGCGGTGTCGGGTGCCGGTGCGAGGACGGGCACGAACACCGACGCGCAGGGGTTGCCCAGCGCCACCCACGCCCGGGCCGGCCCCGATCGTCCGGCATGCAGCTCGGCCACCATCGACGCCGTCGTCGCCTCGAAGTCCCGGACGTGCATGCACACGGTGACCCCGGTCCCGTCGGCCAGGACGGCCGTGGGCGGGTCGACCACGGGGCCGCCCGATCCCGGCGCGCCCCACGGGCCCGATCCGTGGTCGCGCAGGTGGGCCACAGCCGCGCGGGGATCGGCCCGCGAGGCGCCCGACGCCGGGCGGCCCGCGACGAAGGCGCGGCTGGCGGCCAGGCGCCCGTCGGCGAACCCCGTGGGGGTGGCCGGGTCGCGCCAGCTGTCGACGTCGGTCCCGGGCGCGACGTCGGGCGAGGCCCGGGTCCAGTCGGCGCGCAGGGTGAGGCGATTCGAGATGGCGCCGCCGCCGACGACCGGGCGCGCCGCCCACCGCCGTCCCGAGGTCTCGAGCACCCAGGCGCTGACAGGGTCGGCGACCAGGAACGAGGACCAGTAGGCGAGCGCATGCACCTCGTCGCCCATGCCGCCCTGGCCGTGACGCTCCAGGAGCGACGTCATGACGTCGACCGCCTCCGCCGCGCTGCGGGCGCGCTCGAGGCCCAGGCGGACGAGGTCCATGCCGATGAGCGCGGGCGGGACCAGGGCCGGGTCGTCGACGGTGTTGACCATCTCGTTGCCGATGGCCACGCCGTGCTCGTTGACCCCGTGCTCGGCGCCCCACAGCCACAGCGGCCGGGACAGCAGCGTGGCCGCCGCACCGGTGTCGTCGAGCTCGAGGTACTGGGTGCGGACGATGCCGCCCGGTGCCCGGCGGCCGTGGGCCTCGACGACCTGCGGCTCGGTGACCGGCCGGTCGGAGTTCTTGGCGAACAGCGTCACGCCGTCGCCGAGGAGGCACAAGGTGTCGCACACGGCGCCCGGCGCCGCCTCGCCGCTCAGCCCCCGGGGGGCAGCGGCCTCAGGCCGCGCCCTCGTCGGGCTGCCAGCCCGCCAGGTCCCCGAGGCGGGGGTCGTTCGAGAAGATCTCGATGATCGGCGCCCGCAGGCCCAGGCGCTTCTGGATCCGCTCGATGTCGAGGATCTCGTTCCACAGCACCAGGGTGGCCACCACGCCCGTGCCGCCGGCGCGGGCCGTGCGGCCCGACCGGTGCAGGTAGGCCTTGTGGTCCTCGGGCGGGTCGTAGTGGACCACGACGTCGACGTCCTCGATGTCGAGGCCGCGTGCCGCCACGTCGGTGGCCACGAGGACGTGCAGGCGGCCGGCGGTGAAGTCCTCCAACGCCTTCTCGCGGCTCGACTGCCGGAGGTCGCCGTGGATCGCCGCGGCCCGCACGCGCTCGCGCCCGAGCTGCTCGACCAGGCGGTCGGCGCCGCGCTTGGTGCGCACGAAGACGAGCGCCTTGGTCGCCCCGTGACAGATCGACGCCGCCACCTTCACCTTGTCCATCTGGTGGACCTGGAGGAAGCGGTGCTCCATGGAGTCCACCGTCGGCTTGGCCGAGGCGACCTCGTGGCGAACGGGGTCGTGCAGGTGGCGCTTGATGACACGGTCGACGTCGCCGTCGAGGGTGGCCGAGAACAGCATCGTCTGGTGCCGGCCCTCGATCCGGCGCAGGACCCATTCCACCTGCGGGAGGAATCCCATGTCCGCCATGCGGTCGGCCTCGTCGAGCACCACCACCTCGATGTCGGCGAGCGACACGGCACGGCGCTCGGTGAGGTCGATCAGGCGGCCCGGGGTGGCGATCACGACGTCGACGCCCTTGGTGAGCTTCTTGATCTGGCGCTCGATGTCGGCGCCCCCGTAGACGACGACGACACGGCGGCCGGCGGCGTCGCCGAGCGGCTGCAGGACGTCGGCGACCTGGACGGCGAGCTCGCGCGTGGGGACGAGCACGAGGGCGCGGGGCCGGTTGGGGGCGCCCTTGGCCGCCCGCATCAGCATGGGCAGGCCGAAGGCGAGGGTCTTGCCCGAGCCCGTCTTGGCCTTGCCGCACACGTCACGGCCGGCGATGCCGTCGGGGATGGTCAGCGCCTGGACGGGGAAGGGTGCGTTGATCCCCTGGGAGGACAGCACGTCCACCAATTCCCGTGCCACGCCGAGCTCGCCGAAGGTGGCGGCGGGGACGGGCTCGGGCGTGTCGGTGTCGATTGCGGAGGATTCACCCTCCGCGAGGCGTTCGGAGGTCTGCGTCATCTGTCGTTCTGCTCACTTGCTCTTCGTTCGGCCGCCCATCGGCCGTCGGGGGCGGGCCCGCCTCGGGTGACTCCGCCCTGGTCGTGGTGTCCGCGACCCTCGAAGAAACAGGTGAGGAAGACCCCGTGCTCGCGGCGCTGGCCGCGGCACGCACCGCCCAGTGTACCGGTTCGGGCCTGCGAACAGGACCTTTGCCGCGCCCGCCCTGGTCAGGCGCCCGTGGGTGCCCGGTACAGCTCGGCGCCGGTGCGGCGGAACTCCACCGCCTTCGCCTCCATCCCCCGCTCGAGCGCCTCCTCGGGGGACACCCCCTGCTCGTCGGCGAGGGCGCGCACGTCGTGGCTGATGCGCATCGAGCAGAACTTCGGGCCGCACATCGAGCAGAAGTGCGCCGTCTTGGCCGGCTCGGCCGGGAGGGTGGCGTCGTGGTACGAGCGCGCCGTCCCCGGGTCGAGCGCCAGGTTGAACTGGTCCTCCCACCGGAACTCGAAGCGCGCCGCCGACAGCGCGTCGTCCCACTCCTGGGCGCCGGGGTGCCCCTTGGCCACGTCGGCGGCATGGGCGGCGATCTTGTACGCGATCATCCCCGCCTTGACGTCGTCGCGGTCGGGGAGCCCGAGGTGCTCCTTCGGCGTGACGTAGCAGAGCATGGCCGTGCCGTGCATGCCGATGACCGCGGCGCCGATGGCCGAGGTGATGTGGTCGTAGCCCGGTGCGACGTCGGTGGTGAGGGGCCCGAGCGTGTAGAAGGGGGCCTCGTGGCACACGTCCTGCTGGAGCACGACGTTCTCGGCGATGCGGTGCAGCGGGACGTGCCCGGGGCCCTCGATCATGACCTGCACGTCGTGGCGCCACGCCACCTCGGTGAGCTCCCCGAGCGTGCGCAGCTCGGCGAACTGCGCCTCGTCGTTGGCGTCCGCCACCGAGCCCGGGCGCAGCCCGTCGCCGAGGGAGAACGACACGTCGTAGGCGGCGAGGATCTCGCACAGCTCCTCGAAGTGCGTGTAGAGGAAGTTCTCCTCGTGGTGCGCCAGGCACCATGCCGCCATGATCGACCCGCCCCGGCTGACGATGCCGGTGACGCGGCGGGCGGTCATGGGCACGTAGCGCAGGAGCACGCCGGCGTGGACCGTCACGTAGTCGACGCCCTGCTCGGCCTGCTCGACGATCGTGTCGCGGTACATCTCCCAGGTGAGCTCCTCGGGGCGCCCGTCGACCTTCTCGAGGGCCTGGTAGATGGGGACGGTGCCGATCGGCACCGGGGCGTTGCGGACGATCCACTCGCGGGTGGTGTGGATGTCGGGTCCCGTCGACAGGTCCATCACGGTGTCGGCGCCCCAGCGCGTGGCCCACGTCAGCTTCTCGACCTCCTCGGCCACCGAGGACGACACCGCCGAATTGCCGATGTTGGCGTTCACCTTCACCAGGAACCGACGACCGATGGCCATGGGCTCGGCCTCGGGGTGGTTGACGTTGGCGGGGATGATGGCCCGGCCGGCGGCCACCTCGTCGCGCACCACCGCCGGGTCCATGCGCTCGCGCAGGGCCACGAATTCCATCTCGGGCGTGATCTCGCCGCGCCGCGCGTAGTGCAGCTGCGTCACCGGCTCGGGCCCGCGGGCTACGAGCGGGCGGCGGCCCGGCCCGGGGAACGCGGTGGGGGCCGCGCCGCGCCGAACGGCGGCGCGCCCGTCGTCGCGCAGGCTCGGCGCCCGCCCGTCGTGCTCGCGCACGTCGCCGCGCGCCGCGATCCACGCCAGCCGCAGCGGCGGGAGCCCGGCATGGGCGTCGGAGCCGGGCCCGGACGTGTCGTAGAGCAGGACCGGCGCGTTGGGCACGGGCCCGCTGCGGCCCGGCGAGTCGCCCAGGGCCACCTCGGTGAACGGCACGCGCACACCCGGGGTGGCGCCCTCGACGTACACCTTGCGGCGGTTGTGCCCGCCGTGGTCGGATGCCCCGGCCCCGGCGCCGGCCGGGGCCTGATCGGTCAGGTCCGTCACGCGCATGTCGTACTCCCTCCGCCGGCATTACCCGGATCAGGTCGACGGTCGGCGCCGGCGAGGCGCCCTCTCAGCCCGGTACCTCCGAGCTCCCGCGCCACCGAGTCTCGCGCACGGCGCTCCCGCCCGCGGGGCGTGGCGTTGTGCCATCGTGGGGCGGGCGCGGCGCCCGGGGGGCGGTTTCACCCCGACGACACGAAAAGCACCCGTGGCGACACGGATCAGGGAACGGATCAGGGAGGAGCATCCCGTTGGCACCGGAGAAGACCAGGCTCGAGGCGGGCGACAGGGCCCCGGCGTTCACGCTGCCGGACCAGGACGGCTCCAAAGTGTCACTGCGCGCCTTCGCCGGCGCGCCGGTGGTGATCTACTTCTACCCGGCCGACGACACCCCGGGCTGCACCAAGGAGGCGTGCCAATTCAACGACAACCTCCGCGCCTTCTCCCGGGCGGGCGTCCCCGTCGTCGGCGTCTCGCCCGACGGCGCCGAGGCCCACACCCGGTTCCGTGAGAAGTACGGGCTGCGCTTCCCCCTGCTCAGCGACACCGACCACAAGGTCATGGAGCGCTACGGCGCCTGGGGCGAGAAGACCCTCTACGGGAAGAAGTCGGTGGGGGTCATCCGCTCCACCTTCCTGGTCGGGGCCGACGGCACGGTGCGACGCGCCTGGTACCACGTAAAGGCCGACGGCCACGCCGACAAGGTGCTCGCCGAGCTGGGGGGCTGAGCCGGGGCCGCCCGCGTCTGCGCTCAGCGCTGGTGGCGAGGGCACCACCAGCTGGTGCGGCCGCCCACCGTGCTGCGCACGAGCTCGGTGCCGTCGCGAGGGCAGCGGCCGCCGGGGACCCGCTCGGGCATGAGGTCGCCCAGGTGGGACCCGCCGCGGGCCATGAGCAGCGCCAGGGTCCCCCGGAGGTGGCGGTGGAGGCGGCGGTGCTCGGCGGGCGTCAGTGAACCGGAACGCCGCTGCGGGGCGAGCGAGGCGCGCCACAGCACCTCGTCGGCGATGAGGTTGCCCACGCCCGCCAGGCGGCGCTGGTCCATGAGCCGCGCCTTCACGGCGACCTCGCTGCCGTCGAGCGCCCGGCGCAGGGCGGCGGCGGTGACGACGAGAGCGTCGGGGCCCAGCACGGACTCGTCGGGGTCGAGCTCCACCCCCCCGAGCAGCCGCGGGTCGCGCACGACCATGGCGCCGCCGTCCTCGAACCGGACGAGGAAGCGGTCCCACACGGTTTCCTCGCGGTCGCTCGAGTAGACGAGCCGGTCCACGCCGGCGCGGCCGTCGAGCAGGAGCCGGCCGGTCATGCCGAACCGCAGCCCCAGCCGGCGGCCATCCCCGGCGTCGCCCATGTCGAGCACCAGGAGCTTGCCGTGGCGCCGGGCGGCCGTGAACGAGGCCCCATCGAGCGCGGCGAGGAGGTGCTCGGGCGACGCCTGGCCCCGTACGTACCGGCGGTCACCGAGCTCGGCGCGCCTGACCCGCCGCCCGAGCGCGCCCTCGGCCAGCCGCCGGTACGCCTCGACCTCGGGCAACTCGGGCACGGTGCCCGACGCTACTGTGGGCGCCGTGCCTCCCGAGAAGCCCCACTGGGCCCAGCTGTACCAGGAGGTGGTGACGTCAGGGCTGTGCACGGGGTGCGCCGGCTGCATCATCGCCTGCCCGCACGATGTCCTGAAGTACAACGACCAGGACGGCGCCTACCGCCCGTGGAAGGTCGACGAGGACGGCGGCCCGGTCGACTGCACCCATGGCGCCAAGGGCTGCACGATGTGCACCCGCGCCTGCCCCCGCTTTCGCACCTGGGAGAGCGAGATCGACACCTTCATGTTCGGGCGCGAGCGCACGCCGGACGAAGTGGCCGGCCTCACCGGCGACATCGTGCTGGCCCGGGCGACCGACCCCGTGGTCCGCGATACCGGGCAGGACGGCGGCCTCGTGTCGGCCATCCTCATCTGGGCGCTCGAGCACGACCGCATCGACGCCGCCCTGGTGTCCGCCCTCGAGGGCGAGGGGACGTGGAAGGCGGTGCCGGCCGTGGCCCGCACCCGCGACGAGGTCCTGGCGGCCGCCGGGTCGCGCTACACCTACAGCGCCAACACGCTCGCCTACCCCCGGGCCATCGAGGACGGGGCCGAGCGCATCGCCCTCGTGGGGATGAGCTGCCAGGCCTCGGTCCCCGCCGTGATGTCGGCACGCAAGGCGGGCAAGGTGGCCCGGCGCCTGGCGCTGACCATCGGCCTACTGTGCTCGAAGACCTTCGACGACGCCATCTTCCCCGAGCTCTTCGAGGCCAAGTACGGCCTGGAGCGCAGCGCCATCACCAAGATCAACATCAAGGGCGTGTTCCAGATCTGGACGAGTGACGGCGGGTACCACGAGGTCCCGCTCAAGGAGGGCCACGCCTGGACGCGCGAGGGCTGCAAGGCCTGCCCGGACTTCTCGGCCGAGCACGCCGACATCTCCACCGGCGGCATCGGCGCCTTCGGTGACTGGACGCTCACCATCGTGCGCACCGACCAGGGGCGCGAGATCATGGCGGGCATGGCCGCCGACGGGGCCGTCGAGACCAGGCCGGGCGACGACGACCCCGGGGCGCTCGAGCTGCTGCGCAAGCTCGCGCGTGTGAGCCGGCGCCGCTGGCCCGGGACCGCAGTCGCCGGGCCGGAGCGCACCTCCTCAGCGGTCTGACCCGCCCCGCACCGCGTCGCGCCGGTCGGTCGCGCCCGCCCGCCCGTCCGCCCGGCGCGCTCTCTGCCACCGCTCCACCCGACGGCCCCTGCGGTTCACCCGCCCGGCGGGGCGTCGGCGAGGGTGCACGCCCGGGTGAACACGGCGTCGAACATGGGCTCGGTCAGCCTCCCCGTGAAGGTGTTCTGCTGGCTCGGGTGGTACGAGCACACGACGGTCCGGCCACCGGGGGCAGGCACTTCCACGCCGTGGCCGAACCGCGGACGCGGGCGCACGCCCACCTCGTCGGCGACCACCTGGTAGGCGAACTGGCCGAGGGCGACGACGACCCGGAGCTCGTCGAGCAGGGCGAGCTCGCGCCGGAGGAACGGCAGGCAGGTGTCGCGCTCGACCGGCGTCGGCTTGTTCCGGGGGGGAGCGCACCGCACCGCCGCCAGCACGTACGCACCGCGCAGGGCGAGGCCGTCGTCGACCGACACGCTCGTGGGCTGGTTGGCCAGGCCCGCCCGCCACAGGGCGGCGAAGAGCCAGTCGCCCGACCGGTCGCCGGTGAACACCCGACCCGTCCGGTTGCCGCCGTGCGCAGCGGGTGCCAGCCCCACGACGGCGATCCTGGCGGCGGGGTCGCCGAAACCCGGCACGGGCCGACCCCAGTACTCCTGGTCGGCGAACGCCGCCCGCCGGTCGTGCGCCACCTGCTCACGCCACGCCACCAGTCGCGGGCAACGCCGGCAGCCGACGATCTCGCTGGTCAGGACCTGGAGCGGCGGGCGGCGCACGGCCGACAGCGTACGATGGCGCGCCGTGCCCTCCCGCCGCTCTCCGGCCCCTGCCGTCGCGCTCCTCGTCCGCCACGGGCGCACGCCGACCACGGGGTCCGTGCTCCCCGGGCGGGCCCCGGGGCTCCATCTGTCGGACGAGGGCCGGGCCCAGGCCGAGAGCGCCGCGCAGCGCATCGCGTCCCTGGGCAAGGCACCCGTCGCCGTCTACGCCTCGCCCCTGGAGCGGGCCGTGGAGACGGCCAGGCCGATCGCCCGGCGACTCGGCCTCCGGGTGCGCGTCGAGCGCGGCCTGCTGGAGTGCGACTTCGGCACGTGGACCGGCGCCAAGCTCAGCACCCTGCGGCGCCGGCGCGAGTGGCGCAGCGTCGTGACCTTCCCGAGCTCGTTCCGCTTCCCCGACGGCGAGTCGTTCACGGAGATGCAGGCGCGCATGCTGTCCACCCTCGACCGCCTCGCCGAGCGCCACCCCGGCGAGACCTTCGTGGCCGTGTCGCACGCCGATCCCATCAAGGCCGCCGTGGCGGCGACGGCGGGCGTGCCGCTCGACCTGTTCCAGCGGCTGGTGGTGTCCCCGTGCTCGGTGACGGCGCTCGTCCGCGGCGACGCCGCCGCCCACGTGCTGTGCCTCAACGTCACGGCCTCGCTGTCGGAGCTCTCGCTGTCATGAGCCCCGCCCTCGACCTCGGCGACCTCGACCGTTTCACCGTCGGCGCGCAGGGCCCCGTCGGCCAGCGCGTCTTCCTCCTGCAGTGCCGCAGCGGCGGTACGCTCGTCACGCTCAAGGCCGAGAAGCAGCAGGTGTCGGTGCTGTCGGAGTACCTCGGTCGACTGCTCGCCGACCTCGACCGCCCCGAGGACCTCCCGGTCGACCTCGAGCTCGAGGAGCCCACGGAGCCGCACTGGGTCGTCGGCACGCTCGGCGTCAGCTACGACGACGCCCTCGACCGCATCGTCCTCGTGGCCGAGGAGCTCGTCGCCGAGGACGAGGAGGGCGACATGGCGCGCTTCACCATCACGCGCGCCCAGGCCGCCGCGTTCGCCATCCGCGCCACGTCCCTCGTCGAAGCGGGCCGGCCGCCGTGCCCGCTGTGCGGAGGGCCGCTCGACCCGTCCGGACACGAGTGCCCCAGGACCAACGGCCACCGGCCGCCCACTACGTGAGGCTCCTCACGGAGGGCGAGGTCGAGGTCGTCGGCCGCCTGCCGTGGAGCTCGAACCGAACGTTCCTCGCCACGTGCGTGCTGGGCGACGAGGAGATCGGCGCCGTCTACAAGCCCGTGCAGGGCGAGCGGCGCCTGTGGGACTTCCCAGAAGGCATCTACCGGCGCGAGGTCGCCGCCTACGAGCTGTCGAGCGCGCTCGGATGGGGCATCGTCCCCGAGACGGTCGAGCGCGACGACGCGCCCCTCGGACCGGGTTCGCTGCAGCGTTTCGTCCCGGCCGACTTCTCGCAGCACCACTTCACCCTCGTCGAGGACGAGCAGCACCACGACCGCCTGCGGACGATCTGCGCGTTCGACGTCGTGGCCAACAACACCGACCGCAAGAGCGGGCACTGCCTCCTCGGCGAGGACGGGAGCGTGTGGGCCATCGACAACGGGCTGTGCTTCCACGTCGAGCCCAAGCTCCGCACGGTGATCTGGGAGTTCGCAGGGGAGCCGGTCCCGGCCGCGCTGCTCGAGGACGTGGCCCGCATCGCCGACGCCGTGCCTGCCACGATCCGGCCGCTGTTGTCGGGGCGCGAGGTCGAGGCGCTGCGCCGGCGCGCCGCCGAGCTGGTGGCGGTGGGACGGTTCCCGGTACCCGACCCCGACCAGCACCACTACCCCTGGCCGCTCGTCTGACCCGTCACTCCGGCCGGCCGCGCTCGGCGCGGCCCGGCGTCCACAGGTCGAGCAGGGTTCCGGTGCCCGGCGCCACCGCTCCCCACGACACCGCGGGCAGCGCCACCACCGCCAGGGCCGCCGTCGGGAACCCCTGCTCCAGTCGGGAACGGCCTGCGTCGTCCGCGCCGGCCAGCAGGAGCAGGGCCACGTCGTGGAGCGTGGGGTTGTGGCCCACCACCATGACCGAGGCGCCGTCGTCGGCCAGGGCGCGCAGGCGGTCGAGGACGTCGTCGGCATCGGCGTGGTACAGCGCGTCCTCGACGAACAGCTCGACGTCCGGCCCCAGGCCCACCGCGACCAGCTCCGCGGTCTGCACGACGCGCCGCGCCGACGAGCACACCACCGTCCCGGGGAGCGCGACACCCGCCACCGGGGACGCGGCAAGGTAGCGGGCCAGCTCGGCGGCCTGGCGTGTACCGCGGGACGTGAGCGGGCGGCTGTGGTCGTCATCGGCGTGCTGCGCCGCCTTGGCGTGACGCAGCACCCACACCGCCCGGCCGGTGGCTACAGGCCGAGGCCCCATGCGTGGTCCATGGCGGCGACGGCGGTCCGGGACAGTCGCTCGGCCCCCGGGGTCGAGATATGCGTGCCGTCGGGCTCCCGGACCTGCACCTCGTTGCCAGCGGCGTCGGGGAGGAAGGCGGTGTAGCGGCCCTGGGGGTCGGAGAGCACCGGCCACGAGGCGAGGAAGGTCACTCCCGCGTGCAGCGCCGCCTGGCCCTGGTCGATGCCGTTCAGCACCTGCATCTTGGCGTTCGACGCGGGATCGGCCATGGGGGGCATGCCGACCCAGAGCACGCGCGCGCCGGCGTCGGTGGCGGCCTTCATGAACGCGCCGACGCGCGACGCGTAGGCCGCGCTCCACGACGGGGACCCGTAGGTGAACACCGTGCCGCCGTCGATGAAATTCTGGGGGTCGTTGGCCCCGATGAACACCACCACGGCCTGGGGGTGGTACTGGGAGAGGTCGGCTCGGAGCTCGGCCTGCCAGTCGAAGTAGTCCGGCCGGGAGAGGCCGGTGTCGATCCGGCCGTCGAGCACGGCGTGGACCACGCCGGTGGCGGCGAGGTCGTTCACGAACGACTGGCCGAAGTCGATGCCGAGGGAGTCGCCCACCGTGAGCAGCTGCAGCGGCGCCGCCGCCGTGGGCGCTGGCAGCGGCGCCAGGCCGTCGGGAGCGGTGACCGGGGTTGTGGGGACCGGCCGGATGGCCACTGGCGGTACCGTCCGGCCCCGGACCCCGATAGCCACCCGCCCGTGCGGGACCGGGCCCCCGACCTGGAGCACGCCGCTGCCGGTCCGCCCGATCACCCGGTCGGCGGCGCCCACGACGTGCGACAGGCCCAGCGCCTTGGAGACCTCGTCGATGGGCCGCAGCAGTGCGATGGCCACGGAGCGGCGGGTGCCGAGCGGTCCGGCCTGCGCCGATCGCATGAGCGACGGCGCGTCGAGGACGAGCCACGTCCCGAAGCACACCAGGCCGGCGGCGAGCGCGTGGCGCCACGTGACACGGATTTGCCCCGGCGCCGCGCCATCGGGCGCGTGCCGGCGTGGGGCCACGGCCCGCGCCGTCCGCAGCACGAGGCCGGGCTCCGCCGCACCGAGGTCTGTGGGGTCGAGGGAGGTGACGGCCGTCGGGCCCGGCGCGGGTGGCGCCTTGGAGGGTCGGTCGACGCGCGTCGGCGGACCGATGCGCGTCGGCGGACCGATGCGCGCCGGTGGGCGCACGCGTGTCCGCTGGCGACGGTGCGTCGAACGGACGCTTCGGGTGGGACGGCCGGTGACGCGCGCACCGCGGCTCACGACCCGGACGCCCCCGTCGCCGGACGCGCTGTCGCCTCCCGCGGACGCGCTGTCGCCTCCCTCGGTGTCGACACGTCCGTTCGCGCCCGAGTTGCCGTTCGCCCCCGAGCTGTCGTTGGCGCCACGGACTCCGTTGGCGCCGTGCCCGTTGGCGCCGTGCCCGTTGGCGCCGCCCGTCGAGGGCCCACCGGTGGAGGTGCGGGGGGAGGCGTCGCCGGCACGGGAGGCGTCGCGCTCCTCGGTGGCCACGGATACGTCGGTACCGGCAGTGGGTTCGGTCATCTGGTCAGCGGGATCTGGTCGTCTCGGGTCGTGCCTCGCACTCGCCCTCAGAACCGGTAATAGATGAACGGCGCCACGCCCTGCGGCCCGAGCGTCGTGATCACCAGCAGCGCCACCCCCAGTATGGCCCCTTGCACACCCAGCCGTTGACGCGCGAACACGCGCTGCGTCCGGCCCACGGCATCGGTGGGCAGGTACTGCAGGGCGATGGTGCCCGCGATCGCGACCACCAGGAGCGGCGTGACGAGAGGAGCGCGGCCCCACGCCGTGAACAGTCGCCCGAGCAGCGTGGTCGCCGTCGAGAACGAGTCGGCTCGGAAGAACACCCAGCCCAGGCACACGATGTGGAAGGTGACGACGCGCTGCAGGGCCACCCGGAGGGTGCCCCCCGGGAGCGGCTCGAGCCCGGCGGCCGTCCGGCGGGCCCGCCGGACATGGCCTCCCACCTGGCCGAACCCGTGAATCGCCCCCCAGGCGACGAAGGTCCAGGCGGCACCGTGCCACAGGCCCCCGAGGACCATCGTGACCATGATGTTCCTGGCCACCCGCCACCGCGACCCCCGGCTGCCCCCGAGCGGGATGTACAGGTAGTCACGCAACCACCGCGACAGGGTCATGTGCCAGCGCCGCCAGAAGTCCTGGAGGTTGCGGGCCGTGTACGGCGCATCGAAGTTGTCCGGGAAGCGGAACCCGAGGAACAGCGCCAGGCCGATGGCGATGTCGGTGTACCCGCTGAAGTCCGCGTAGATCTGCACGGCGAACCCGTAGATGCCGAAGAGGACCTCGAGCGCCGAGTGCTGGTGCGGAGCGGAGAACACCGGGCGCACGATGGCCGACTCGACGTACGACGAGATCACGACCTTCTTGAAGAGGCCGGCGGCGACGAGCCACGCGGCCCGGCCGAAGTCGATCCCGGCGGGGTCGCGCCGGCGGCGGATCTGGGGGAGGAGCTCCTGCCCCCGGACGATGGGGCCGGCCACCAGATGAGGGAAGAACGACAGGTACACCACCAGGTCGACGGGCCGGGCCGGCTCGATGGTGCGCCGGTACACGTCGATCACGTAACTGAGCGCCATGAACGTGAAGAACGAGATACCCACGGGCAGCGTCACGGCCAGGAGCGGCGCCACACGCCCCCCGCCCAGGGAGTGGAGCAGGTTGTCGAGGTTGACCGCCAGGAAGCCGTAGTACTTGAACCATCCGAGGATGCCGAGGAGCGCCACCACGCTCGTCCCGAGAGCGAGGCGTCGCCGGCGATCGTCCTCGAACCGCTGCACCGCGGTGGCGCCGACATGGGCGACGAGCGTCACCCCACCCAGCAGGAACACGAACCGCCAGTCCCACCAGCTGTAGAAGACGTAGCTCGCAGCCACCATGGCGGCCTTCCACGCGCGCGGGTACGGGTTCAGCAGCCAGTTCGCCGTGAATGCCACGGCGAAGAAGATCGCGAAGTCGATGGTGGGGAACAGCATGTGTGCGATCACCCGTTGTCCGGCGCGGTCGCACCCCCGGATCGCACGGCCGACCGAACCCCGCGCAGGCTACCGCACGCGACGCGGCGCGCCGCACCTCCGGAACCCGCGCGCCGGGGCGCGCGCACGGGAGCGGGTGGCGGGCCCGGAGGGGCCCGCCGGGATCAGCGGCGCGCCTTCAGGGCCTCGATCAGCTTCGGGACGACCTTGTGCACGTCGCCCACGATGCCGAGGTCCGCGACCGAGAAGATGGGCGCGTCCTGGTCCTTGTTGATGGCGACGATGTTCTTCGAGCCCTTCATGCCCACGAGGTGCTGGGTGGCGCCCGAGATGCCGCAGGCGATGTAGACGGTGGGCTTCACGGTCTTGCCCGTCTGCCCGACCTGGTGGGAGTACGGGACCCAGCCGGCGTCCACGATGGCCCGGCTGGCGCCCGCCGCTCCCCGGAGCAGCGTGGCCAGCTCCTCGATCAGGGCGTAGTGCTCGGCCCCGCCCAGGCCGCGGCCTCCCGACACCACGACCGCGGCCTCGTCGAGCTTGGGCCCGCTGCGCTCCTCGGCGTGGCGGGCGACGACGGTGGCGCCGTTGCTGGCACCGAGCTCGGGCACCGGGACGGGGACCACCTGCGCGCCGCCGCCGCCGGCGGGCTCGGCCGAGAAGGACTTGGCCCGGACCACGAAGATCCAGGGCCGCTCACCGGTGAAGCGGGCCGTCGCCACCTGCGCGCCCCCGAACATGCCGTGCTGGGAGCGGACGTCGTCGCCCTCGGTGACCAGGTTGACGACATTGGTGATCACCGGCGAGTCGAGCCGGACCGACAGCCGACCGGCGATGTCGCGGCCGTCGTAGCTGGCGGGGACCAGGATGACGTCGGGGCGGTTGCCCGAGCCGATCAGTGCGGCCATGGCGGCGGCGACCGGTGCCCCCGGCAATGCGTCGCCGATGTCGCCGACGTCGTGGACGGTGGCGGCGCCGTAGTTGCCGAGCTCGGCGGCCACCGCCGCGGTCCCGGGGCCCCAGGTCACGGCTTCGGTGGTGGTCCCCATCGAGCGGGCCTGGGTGAGCAGCTCGAGCGTGGTGCTGGTGGGGCTTCCCTCGGCGCTCTCGGCGAGGACCCATACCTTGTCGATCGACATTCTCTTCTCCTGGAGCCGTGCGTTTCGGTGGCGGGGCCGGTGCGCGGGTGGGCGGGGGGTGCGGAGTGCGGGCGGTGCCGGGCTCAGACGAGCTTCAGCTGCTCGAGGAACCGGACCACGTGCTCGTGGCCGTCACCCTCGTCGACGACGATCTCGCCGGCCTTGCGCTCGTCGGCGGGGGTGACCTCGGAGACCTCCTGGCGCGCGCCCGCCGCGCCGACCTGGCCGGCGTCGAGGCCCAGGTCCGACACGGTCAGCTGCTCCACCGGCTTGGACTTGGCCGCCATGATCCCCTTGAACGACGGGTAGCGCGGCTCGACGACACCGGCGGTCACGGTGACCACGGCGGGCAGCGGGCAGTCGACTTCGTCGTAGCCGGCCTCGGTCTGGCGCTCCACCCGCATGCGGCCGTCGCCGACCGAGACCTTCTTGGCGAACGTGACCGAGGGCAGGCCCAGCAGCTCGGCGATCTGGACCGGCGTCGTCCCGGTGTAGCCGTCGGTGGACTCGGTGGCGGCGATGACGAGGTCGGGCTGGGCGCGCTCGATGGCCTTGGCGAGGACCTTGGCCGTCGACAGCGCGTCGGAGCCCTTGAGGGCGTCGTCGCTCACGAGGATGGCCTTGGCCGCGCCCATGGCGAGGGCGGTCCGGAGCCCGGAGGTCTCCCCGGCGGGCGCCATCGAGACCAGGGTGACCTCCCCGCCGCCGGCCTGCTCGGCGAGCTGGAGGCCCATCTCCACGCCGTAGGCGTCGGAGTCGTCCAGGATCAGCTTTCCCTCCCTGACCAGGGTGTGGGTCTGCGGGTCGAGCGCCTGGGGCGCGGCCGGATCGGGGATCTGCTTGACACAGACGACGACGTTCATGGGCGCGATTGTTCCCGAGAACCCCGCCCCTCGACCAATCCGTGCAGGGTGGTCGCCCGCGCCGCGGCCGGGGCGGCGACGGCGTCAGGCCCGGCCGAGGGCGCCGAGGGTGTCGGCCACCCGGTCGGTGATCACCCCGTCGACGCCGGCGGCGACCACGGCGTCGAGGTCCCCGGGGAGGTTCACCGTCCACGTCACGACGGCCATGGCGAGATCGTGCGCCCGGGCCACGAGCGACGCCGTCACCTGCGAGTGGTGGGGGTGCAGCGCCGCGCACCCCAGGCCGGAGGCGACCTCGAGCATCGGCAGGGGGTCGAGCGACGGGTGCACGAGCAGCCCGAGCTCGACCGCCCCGGCCGCGGCACGTCCGCGGTCGGCGTCTCTGAGCGCCGTCAGGGTCCCCGGCCAGAACGAGGAGACCACGACGTGCGCCGGCCACGCGGGCCCGCCGGCGGCCAGGACGACGGCGACGTCGGTGGCCACCTGCTCGAAGGGGTCGTACCCGGGCTCGGTGGGCAGGTTCTTGATCTCGACGTTGACCAGGGCGCCGGCGCACGTGGCCAGGGCGTCCCCCAACGTGGGCAGCCACGGTGGGAGGGCGTCGGCGGGTGTGGCCCCGACGGCGCCCGAGCCCGGGACCTCGGCGTCGTGGTGGACCACGAGGGCGCCGTCCGCGCTCCGACGGACGTCGAGCTCGACGCCGTCGGCCCCCGCCCCCAGGGCGCCGGTGAAGGCCTCGAGGGTGTTCTCGCGCCAGGGCCCGGTCCCGCCCCGGTGGGCCAGGACCGCCACCGGGGCGCCCTCGCCCCGGCGCGGCCACCCGAACTGCTCTTCGGTCATTTCCTTGTTCTTCCTTGCCTTCTGAGGCCTATCGAACGAATCTTCGCGCTTGCGGGGGTGAGCGCTTGGGAGTAGCTTCACATTCACCGATCACTCCTGGCGGTCAACCCTCGTGGCCAGCCAAGTGAACGGGTTCACAAGTGGGCGGACGGCGAACGCTGCACGGTACCGGAGGAGGTAGTCGTGGCACTCATGTGGAACCGCTCGGTCGAATGGGACGCGGACGACTGGCGCAAGCTGGCAGCCTGCCGGCACACCGAGCCTGACCTCTTCTTCCCCGTGGGCACCACCGGCCCGGCGATCGAGCAGATCGAGGCGGCCAAGCGGGTATGCCGGGCGTGCGAGGCCATCGAGCCGTGCCTGGAGTTCGCCCTCGCCACGAACCAGGAGTCGGGCATCTGGGGAGGCACCTCGGAGGAGGAGCGCCGCAAGCTCCGCAAGGCCTGGCTGGCCGCCCGTCGTCGAGCCTCCTAGCCGCTCCCCCGCACACCGGTCGCCCCCGATCACCGACCCGGCCCCGGAGATCCCTCCGGGGCCGTTGCGCGTCCCGTCACCCGTCGCGGGCGTGTCCCGGCGAGCCGGGGGATATCCTCGTTCCCGAGGCGGGACGCAATTCTTCTTCCCTCTCACTGCCTCGGCGAGAGGTGCCGCCATGGATGACGCACCGGTGGGCCGGCGGCTCGCCACCAGGTGGGTCGACCGTTCCATCGGGTCGAAGGGTCTCGTCGTCATCGCCGTACCGATCACGATTCTCGTGGTCGTCCTGGCGTCGACCTTCTGGTTCACCCACGTCGACGACCGGGCCCAGGACGTGGCCAGCCACGCCCGCCAGATCGTGGACGCCGCCACCACGCTCGAGAACGGCCTGCTCTCGGCGCAGACCGGGGTGGGCGGGTACCTCCTGACCGGCGAGCCGGCGTTCCAGGCCGCATACGCACGCGCCCAGGCCATGGTCCCCGCCCAGCTCGGCGGGCTCAGGGCGCTGACCGCCGACACGCCCGTCGGTCGGCGGTGGGGACGTGCCATCGACCGGGACACCAACCGCCTGCTCTTCGACATGACCCAGCTCACGCTGCAGACGGTGCGGCCCGCACCGTCGGCGGTGGCACGCACGCTCCTGCGCTTCAGCCAGGCCGAGACCGTCCAGCTGCGTGCGGACGTCTCGTCGCTGACCGCGGTCGAATCCGCCGTCATCGCCGACCAGCGCGTCGCCATCCGCACCTCCAACGCCGTGCTGCCCGCCATCGCCATCGCCGCCGTCGTCCTCGCCCTCGCCGGTGGCGTGATCGTGTCCCAGCTGTTCACCGCCGGTGTCGTCACGAGGCTGCGTCGCCTCGAGCGCGCCACCGAGGCACTCGAGCGCGGCGAGACGCCGGTCGACGTGCCGACCGGTCGCGACGAGATCGGCAGGCTGTCGGCGAGGCTCCTCGACGCCACCACCCAGATGCGAGACCGGGTCGAAGAGCGCGACCGGGCGCGGCGCGAGCTCGAGGACATCCTGACCGCCAGCCCCGTGGTGTCACTGCGCTACGACGTCGGCAGCCGGCGCTTCTCGTATGCGAGCCCGAACATCGAGCGCCTCCTCGGCATCTCCGCCGCGGACGTCCTCGCCGACGCCCGCACCATCGTGGACCGGCTGCATCCGGTTTCCGCCCTCGAGCTGCGCGACGCGCTGGTGGCGGGCGCGGGGCGCGGCGGCGACCGTCTCGAGATCCTGCTGCGGTTCCGCCGCGACCCGGCATCGCAGGAGTGGCACGAGGTCGACGGGGTGTACACGGTCGACACCGGCCCCGGGGGCGGGATCGAGGCGATCGTCGCCTACCTCGTGGACGTGTCCGAACGCCACGTGGCGCAGCGCGCCGCCGACGACCGCCGGTTCCTCTTGGAGTCCATCGTCCACGCCTCTCCCGACACGATCGTGGTGCGCGACACAACCGGGCGCGTCGTCCTGGCCAGCTCGGACCTGGCCGGCGTGATCGGCGCCGCCGACCGGCCCGGCAGCGGCCCCTCGCCCGACGACCTGATCGAGCGCGCCGACCGCCTGGGCAGCGTCCCGGCCGCCGAGCGCGCCGTGCTCGACCAACTGATCGCCCGCTGCATCGCCGGCGAGCGCATCCCCGAGCCCGTCGTGACGACGGCGCGCCTGGCCACCGGCGAGGTCCGCACCTTCGAGACCCGAGCCCGGCCCGTGTTCGACCGGTCGGGCCACGTCACCGGGACCGTCACGGTGTCACGCGACGTGACGGACCAGGTGCGGCTCGAGCACTCCCTGCGCCTCGCCTCCAGCGATGCCGAGCGCGCCAGCGAAGCCAAGAGCGAGTTCCTGTCGCGCATGAGCCACGAACTGCGCACGCCGCTCAACGCCATCCTCGGCTTCGCCCAGCTGCTCGAGCTCGACGACCTCCCCGACGACCAGGCGTCGAGCATCGACCAGATCCAGCGGGCGGGACGCCACCTGCTGTCGCTCATCAACGAGGTGCTCGACATCTCGCGCATCGAGGCCGGACGACTGAGCCTGTCGACGGAGTCGGTCGAGGTCGGCGAGGTCCTCGACGAGGTCACCACGCTCCTCGCACCGGTGGCCGAGGCCGCCGACATCGAGCTGTCGGTCGACGTCGGCGCCGGGCGCGCCCTGCGGGTGCGCGCCGATCGCCAGCGCCTCCTGCAGGTGCTGCTCAATCTGGGGTCCAACGCCCTGAAGTACAACAACCGGGGCGGCGCGGTGTCGTTCCGGACCGATGCCCGGGGGGAGGGCCGGATCCGGTTCGAGGTCAGGGACACGGGGCCCGGCATCCCCCTCGAGCAGCAGGACCAGCTGTTCATCCCGTTCTCGCGGCTGGGGGCGGAGCGCTCCGCGGTGGAGGGGACGGGCGTCGGCCTGGCCCTGTCCAAGCAGCTGGTCGAGGTCATGGGGGGCGCCATCGGCGTGGAGTCGACCCCGGGCCACGGGTCGACGTTCTGGGTCGAGCTCACCCGCGTCCCCTCCCCCGCAGAGCCCGACGGCCACGGCGGTGCGGTGCGGAGCGCCGACGCGACGGGTGGGGCGGCGGCGACCGCCGCACCGGCGCCGGGACGTCCTCGAACGCCGACCGGGAACGGGCGCGGGGCCGGGCACGAGGGGCACCGGGGCATCGTCGTGCTGCACATCGAGGACAACCCCTCCAACGCCTCGCTGGTCGAGCAGGTGCTCGCCAAGCGCCCCGGGGTCAGGCTGATCGGGGCCGCCGAGGGCCGCTCCGGGCTCGAGCTCGCCCGCCAGCACCGCCCTGACCTGGTCCTCCTCGACCTCCACCTGCCCGATCTCCCCGGTGACGAGCTCCTGCACCGGCTCAAGGCAGTGCCCGAATTGGTCGACACCAAGATTGTCGTCGTGAGTGCGGACGCCACTCCGGGCAGGATCAGGGAGATGCTCGACCTCGGTGTCGAGGGATACCTGACCAAGCCCGTGGATGTCGGAGCACTCCTGCGGCTCGTGGACCACGAGATCGGAGCGAAGCAAGGGTGAACGTCGACCAGAGGTCGCAGGGCACGCAGGTGCCCACGAGCCCGGGGTGGGCGTCGCCCCGTCACCCGGGGTGGACGACGTCGGGGCAGAGCCCCGCGACCCGCGCCCGGGTCGACAACGACAACAATGCACGTGCGGTGGTGGGGGGCAGCACGACCGGTAGGCGGGCGCAGGACGACCCGGAGGTAGGTCCGTGACTTTGACCGACGAAGACCACATGGTGCTCGTGGCCGAGGACGACTCGGCCAGCCGCACCGCGACCAGGCTCTTCCTGCAACGGGTGGGGTACCGCGTCGGCGAGGCCACCGACGGGCCTGCCACGCTGCGCGAGGCGAGCCTCGGCCGCTACGACCTGGTCCTGCTCGACCTCGGGCTCCCCGGTCTCGACGGCGAGGAGGTGCTCGCCCGGCTGCGTCGCGACAGCGCGCTGCCGGTCATCGTCCTGACCGGTCGCTCCGAGGAGTCCGAACGCGTCCGCGTCCTCAACCTCGGCGCCGACGACTACGTCGTCAAGCCGTGCTCGCTCCCCGAGCTCGAAGCCCGCATCCGGGCGGTGCTGCGCCGCGGCCAGCCGACGCAGCCGGCGAACCGCATCGAGCACGACGGCCTCGTGATCGACCGGGCCGCGCACCGCGTCGAGGTGGACGGCCGCGGCGTCGACCTCACGCCCAAGGAGTTCGACCTCCTGGTGTTCCTGGCGGCGACCCCCGAGCAGGTCTTCACACGCGAGGAACTGCTCGAGCACGTCTGGGGCTCGACCCAGGAGTGGCAGGACCCGGCCACGGTCACCGAGCACGTCCGCAGGCTCCGGCTCAAGCTCGAGCCCGACCCGGCGACGCCGCGCTGGCTGCACACGGTGCGGGGAATCGGCTACCGCTTCTCGGTGATGGCCGGGGACTGAGGCTGCGGCCCAGCCGTCGACGGCTGGGCCTACGGGGCCGTCGTCGACGACGGCTGCGGGCAGACGACGATCGGGGACACCGAGCCCGAGGACACCGAGCCCGAGGACGCCGAGCCAGAGGACGCCGAGCCCGAGGACGTGCCGCCCGGGATCGTGCTGCCCGTGCCGCCCGGGACCGCCGTGCCCGGCGCCACCGAGTGGAGCGGGACGGGGACCGGTGTGGGCGTCGGGGTCGGGGTCGGGGGCGGGGTTTGCGGTAGGCCCGCGGTCGCCACGGTCCCACCGTCGGCACCGAGGAGGTCGAGGGTGCCGCGCACGTCGTACGGGCCCGTGCCCGTCGACGCCGTCGCCGCGCTGACGCGGTGCGCCACGACGGCGATGCCGTCGACGGGCGCCATCTGGTCGACCGAGCCGTCGGCGAAGGTCATCCGGACCGACGCCACGTCGCTGCCGACCTCGACGGCCACCCACCACACCGGATCGCCCTCGACCACGCCGAACGCCCCGGCCGACAGTTGCTGCGGCTCCTGTGCGGCGTTGCCGCCGCCTGTCGGCGCCGTGGTCGTGGTCACGGGAGGCACGATCGTGGTCACGGGAGGCAGGATCGACCCGGGCACGGTCACCGGCTCGGGTGCGGTCTCGGCCGGCCCCGTGGAGGTGCCCCCGGCCGAACCGGACGCCGCTCCGATCCCCGTCCCGGCGCCGGCGGCCGGCGACCCGACGCAGACGGGCGACGAGACGACCCCCTGTCCCACGGCGCTGTCGTCGGAGAGCTCGATGCTGAACGAGGGCCCGACCGACACGTAGGGCGACACCTCGGTGGTCGTCGTCCCGGTGGATCCGGGCGAGCCCGGGGACACGGGCAGGTTCGGGGCCAGCGTCGTCGCCGGCGACGGGTCGGTCGAGCCTCCCGCGACGGGTGCCGACGGGGAGGGCACGCACGGGGATCCCGACGGGGCGAGGCGGTAGACGCGCACGGTCACGCCGTCGGCGGTGGTCCGGCTGAAGACCTTGGTGGCCGAGCCCACCTCGCCGCCGGTGCCCGCGCCGCCCGGGCAGATCGTGGCCGTGCCCGGCGCCGCGACGGAGGGCGATGCCTTCCCGCCCACCACCGTGGTGGAGGAGACGGGGCCGGCGCCGGCGCGCGACGCCGTGGTCCCGGTGGAGGCGGCCGCCTCGCCGAAGTACCCACCGGCCGCCCCGACCACCAGGGCCAGCGCCGCGGCCCCGGCCAGCAGCCGCTGGCGTCGGCGCGTGGCCGCCGCCAGCCGGCCTGCCAGGTCCCCCCAGTTGGCGGCGGTCACGGGCGTGCCGCCGGCGCGCTGCGCCAACGCCTGGCGCAGGCGGGCCTCGATGTCGGGAGCCCCCGACGGTGTCATCGCCGTGTCATCGTCCATCGTCAACCACTCCTCGCAAGCGCTCGAGCCCACGGTGCACGAGCGACGCCACCGTGCCGGGACGGCACCCGAGCGCCACCGCGATCTCGGCGTCGGGCAGGTCCGCGTAGTACCGGAGCACGAGTGCCGCCCGCTGCCGGTACGGGAGCGTGCCCAGGGCCGCGCCCAGGACCCCGGCGTCGTCGGCCCGGGCCTGCTCGGCCTCGGCGGCGGCGGCCTCGGGGTCGCCGGCCGCCCCCGAGCCGCGGCGGTGCGGCGGCAGGTGGTGGTCCTCCCCGGGCGGGCGCGGGCGCTCGCGCCAGGCCCGGCGGTGGTGCGAGCGGCAGGCGTTCACGACCGAGCGGTGGAGGTAGGCGCGCGGGTCGCGGACGCCGTCCCAGCGGCGGTGCAGGTGGACGAAGGCGTCCTGGACCAGGTCCTCGGCCGTCTCGGGTGAGTCGACGAGGACGCGGGCGAGGCGCACCATGTCGGCGAACGACCCCAGGTACAGGTCGCCGAAGGCGCAAGCCACGGGGGCGTCGCCACGACCCGGGGCCGCCGCCGCCGTCCCCGGCGTCCCGGACCCATCGCGGTCGTGCTCCCCCGGGCCGGGGCGGACGCCGGTGCGGGGTGCGGGGCCCGGCCCCGGATCGGGGGACGACGCGGGCCCGGCTCCGGACCCGGTCACGACGACCCCGCCGAACCCTGCCGTCGCGCCGTGAGGTGCCATCGCCTGGTCAGACGCACGACGGGGCGCGAACCTTGCACCGTCACCCGATTCCTCAGGGCGCGGGGCTGCCGCCGGCGGGGTCCCGGACGGGGAGCACGATCGTGACGAGGGTGCCGAGCGTGCTCTGCATGGAGATCGAGCCGTCGAGCTGGCTGGTGACGAGGTCGCGCACGATCGAGAGCCCCAGGCTGGTCGTGCGGTCGATGTCGAAGCCCGGCGGCAGGCCGCACCCGTCGTCACGGACCTGCAGCGTCAGGTGCTCGCCGTCGTTTACGAGCACGAGGTCCACGTGCCCGATCGCCTCCGGCCCGGTGTCGCCGGGGCCCGGCGCGGCGCCTGCGCCGTCGGTGGCGTCGGCGTCCGCCCCGATCGACGGGAACGCGTGCTCCACCGCGTTCTGGAGGAGCTCCGCCAGCACGACGGCGAGCGGCGTGGCGACGTCGGCGGCCACCTCCCCCACGTCCCCGGTGACCCGGATGACGATGTCGCCCTGTGAGACCACCGAGTCCTCCGCCATCCGCACCAGCGATCCCACGATCTCGTCGAAGGGGACCTGGTCGCCGGGCTCGCGCGACAAGATCTCGTGGACGAGGGCGATCGACCGGACCCGTCGTTCGGCCTCGCGCAGCTCCTCCTGGCCCTTGCCGGGCTCGAGCCGTCGCGCCTGCAACCGCAGGAGGGACGAAATGGTCTGCAGGTTGTTCTTCACCCGGTGGTGCACCTCGCGGATGGCGGCATCCTTCGACAGCAGCAGCCGGTCGAGGCGGCGCAGGTCCGTGACGTCGCGCAACAGCACCATGGCGCCCGTCACGGTCCCCTGCTCGAGCAGCGGGGTGCACTGCAGCATCACGATGACGTCCGGCCGCCGCTCCACCTCCTCGGTGACGGGGCACCCGGCGCGCAAGGCGTAGTCGACGGCGGTGTCGTCGATGCCGAGATCCGACAGGCGGCGACCCTCGACCACGTCGGTCACGCCCATGCGGTGCAATGCGCTCATGGCGTTCGGTGACGTGTAGCGCACGAAGCCGTCGGGGTCGATGAGCACGAGCCCATCCCCGACACGTGGAGCGTCCTCGGTGGTGTACTCCTCGCCCGCGAACGGGAAGTCCCCGGCGGCCACCATGCCCGCCAGCCGCGTGTACAGGTCGCGGTAGACGCGCTCGAGGCGCCCCGGGCGCCGGTCCTCGAGGGGGGCCACGCGCACGACGACGGCGATGGGGTCGCCGCCGTGGCGCACGGGGATGCACTCGAGCTGGGCGGTGTCGGGCACGGCGGGAACCTCCCCGGTGTCCCGCGAGTCGGGGTCGGCCGACGTCAGGCGGGCGTGCACGGGGACCGGGATGACGGCGAACCCCGACGCCACGGAGCCGCTCGCCATCGACTCGCCCACCACGGGCCAGTCGGCGGCCTCGACCATCTGGCCCACCAGGTCCGCCCGCAGGAGGGTCGCCCACGTGGTGGGGCGGATCTGGCCCAGGACCACGAGCCGGGCGCCGTCCGTGCCCGCCACGGGCGCCACCAGCAGCAGGTCCGAGAACGACAGGTCGGAGAGCACGCCCCACGACCCCAGCAGCCGCTGCAGGTGGGCCAGGCTGCCGGCATCGAGCCCGGTGTGCCGTGCGGCCGCCTCGCCGGGCGTCGTCATCACGATTCGAGGGCGGGCGACGCCACGGGGACGTCGACCCCGCGCCGGGCGCGGAACGCCCGCAGCGTCGACACGTGGAGGCGGTCGAGCATGGCGGCGAGCTCGGCGGACCGGTCCGCCACGTCGGCGAGGCGATGGGCGTCCGACGCCGTGGTCAGCGGGACCCCTCGTGCCACGAACCGCTCGAGCAGCTGCGGGGCGGGGTACGCCTCGGCCACGGGCTTGCGCCAACCCGCCGACGACACCTCGGCGGCCATGCCCGACGTCACGGCCGCCTCGACGAGCCGGTCCCAACACTCCTCGGGGGCGACGGGCCGGTGGCCGGTGACCTTGATCAGGTCCGGGTGGGCGAGCACGTCGCACGTGGCGGTGGCGGCCAGTTCCTCGATCGCCGCCGCATAGGCGCCCCAGGCGGCATCGACGTCACGTGTCGACCACTGCGCCATGGACACGGGGTCGCCGAGGTCGTCGAACCGCCACACGCCGATCCAGTGGACCGACCCGAGCAGGACGTCGAACGGGTACCCGGCGAGCAGTGCGGCCACATCGTCCATGCGGCCGCGGTAGTAGTCCACCTCGAGCCCGAGTACCACGGGGAGGCCGGCGTCCTTGGCCGCCAGCACGCACTCGACATAGGCGTCGAGGTCGGCGCGGGCATGGTCGTCCCAGTACGCCGCCATCGACGCCCGCAGGGCCTCGTCGGGCTCGTCGTCCCAGAAGCCGCGCAGCAGCCGGTCCGCCTGCGAGAACCGGAAGAGGTGCTCCGTGAGGGCGATCTCCCCCACGCCGACCGACCGGGCCCGCTCGCAGTAGTCGGCCACCTGCTCGAGTGTGGGCGCGGTGTCGCGCTGGCCGTGGGGCCACAGATGGAGGTGGTAATCGAGCATCGGATCGGGATCGGGATCGGGCTCGGGCTCGGGCGCGGGCTGTCAGGCGCCGGTCGGTGGCGTGTCGTCGGCCCGGCGGACGAGGGTCACGCCGTCGCGCACGGTGAGCTGCACGCACACCACGCGGGGGTCGGCCGCCACGGCGTCGTTGAACGCCCGCAGGGCGACGGTGTCCGTCGAAGTGTCACCCTCGTCCACGACACGCCCGCTCCAGAGGGTGTTGTCGGCGGCGATGATCCCGCCGGGGGCGAGCTTCGGCAGGACGGCCTGGTAGTAGGCGAGGTAGTTGGACTTGTCGGCGTCGATGAAGACCAGTCCGAAGGGCCCCGCGAGGCGCTCGACGGTCTGCAGTGCCGGCCCTTCCACGACCTCGATGCGATCCGCGTAGGGGCTCGACGCGATGTGCGACCGCGCCGCAGCGGCGTGGACGGGGCTGAGCTCGCACGTCGTGATGCGGCCCCCGGGAGGCAGGCCGGCGGCCATCGACAGCGAGGAGTAGCCGCTGTATGTCCCGATCTCCAGCACCCAGTGCGGCCGCAGCGCGTACACCAGCATCTCGAGGAACCTGCCTTCGAGCGCGCCCACCATCATCTGGGGGGAAGGCAGGGTGGCGCGAGTCTCCTCGGCGAGCGCGGCGAGGTGGGCCGGCGGGGGTGTGGTGTGCGCGTGCGCGTAGGCCTCGAGCACGGGGTCTGCGATGTCGGTCATGTCGTCCTCCGGGCGCATCGTAGGCCCCCGGAGCGGGGCGGCGGCGCGGAGGCGGCGCGGAGGCGGCGCGGAGGCGGCGCGGGCGGCGGCGCGAGCGGCGCTAGGAGGGCACCAGCGGTCGCACGAGGCGCATGACGTCGTCGAGCGCACGCATGTAGGCGTAGTGCGCGGCGGGGGTCCCGTCCCGTGCCGCCACCGCGTAGGTGGCATGGAGCCAGCGGTGGGCGGCAGCGTTGTCGTCCTCGGCGCCGACCCCCTCTTCCCGGTCGATCTCGCCCAGCAGCTCGTACAGACAGGCGGCATCGAGGCGGGCGAAGTCCCGCACGATCCGCTCCAGATCCCGGTCCTCCCCGGCGACGCTGGCGACGTCGGCGAATTCGATCTGACCGGCCGCGCCGTCGGGACCGGCCGCACCGTCGGGACCGACGGAATCGGCGAGACCGACGGAATCGTCGGGACCGACGGAATCGTCGGAGCCGGCCTGCCCGCCGCCCCGGAGGCGTCGGCACCGTGACCACCGGTCCTCGTAGCCGAGCACCAGGATGGCGCCGACCCGGCCGAAACGCTGTACCACCGCGGCGCGTGCCGTCGGCGAGGCGTCGGGGTCGCCCAACAGGGTCAGCGCAGTGGCGACATCGGCGATCATGTGCTCGGCACGCAGACCGAGCTGTTCGGCGTCCTCACTCGCCATCGCCTGCCGGAGCAATTCGGTGGCACGCCGGTGGCGGCTCGCCGCCCGTCGCCCGCACCCCGCGCGCGGCGTCACCGGCTGACGCACGCCCGACCTGTCGAGGGCGTCCTCGAGCTCGTCGTCGCGCTCACCGGGAGTCGGGCACGGATGGCCCGCCCGGCACCATGGGACGCCGGGGCCCACGCGGTTGGCGCAGGGCCGACCGGTAGTCGTGAACGCAAAGCCGCACGCTCTCGCCGTCGTCACCATGGCCGTGCCGGGTCGAGCCCCTCTCGTCCGCCTCGCTTCCGCTTCCTCACGCCATGATGTCGGCATCGACGGTGCCGGACTTCATCGCGGACTGCACAATCCTCCGGCACCGTCCACGACGCAACGACGGGCCCACCCGTGGGCCGGACGCCGTCGCACACGACGACACCCCTGGAAGCCCCGAGCCCTCGGTGGTGCACGCCTCAGGACGGCGTTCGGGCGCGCCACCCCCCGGCGGCGCTCGGTGCGGAGTACCCCCCGTGCACCAGGCTGATCGGGCGAGCCCCGGCCAGCGTCCGCATGCGACGCCGCGCGGACAGGCCCTGCCCGCGCCCCGCCGGCGTGCGCTTGCTCCCGCGAGCGTCGGGGCCGGGCCGCCGGGTGCCTGAGTTCTTTGGGCCCGTGTGCACCGGCGCGAAGGCCCAAAGAACTAAGGCGCGGGTCGGCGGCGGCCGATGGACTCCTGATGATCGAATCCCGGGGCCTACTCGACATCGCCGTCTGGCTCCCCGACGCGGTCGTCGTGATCGACGACACTGCCAAGCTGATCTGGGCGAACGAGGCCGCCGAGCGACTCTTCGGGGTCGACAGCTCGCACCTGACGGGCACCGACTGCCTGATGTTCGTCCATCCCGACGACAAGGAAGTGGCGGCCGTCGCCATGACCAGCATCCAGGGCAAGACCGTCGGCACGCCCATCGAGATCCGGGTGCGGGCGGCCGACGGCTGGAGGCTGGTCGAGGTCATCGGGGCCAACCTGCTCGACCGGCCGTCGGTGAAGGGCCTCGTGCTGAGCCTGCGCGACCTGACCGAGCGCCGTCGGTGGGAGGTCGCCTCCGACGAGATCGGCAAGTTCCGGTCGCTCGTCCACAACGCCGCCAGCGTCATCATGCTGCTCGACGCCGCCGGCCGCATCGAGTCCGTCTCCGCCGCCATCACGAGGCTGCTCGGCCACGACCAGGAGCTCGTGGAAGGCAGGCCGCTCGTGGAGTTCGTGACGGCACATGACCGCGGCGCCATGGCCGCAGCGCTGGCCCGTTCCGTCGACGAGCCGTCGTGGAGCCGCTCCCCCACCGTCGTCGAGGTCGAGCTCCTCCGCCGTGGGGGAACCGACGGCGTGCCCTTCGAATTCAGCATCGTGAACCTCCTCGACGACCCCACGGTCGGCGGCCTCGTGGTGTCGGGGCACGACATCACGCAGCTGCGCGCCACGCGTGACGCGCTCGAGGAGCTCACCACCTTCGACCCGCTCACCGGGCTCGCCAACCGGGCGACGCTTCGCGCCCACCTCGAACGCTGCTTGGACAATCCCCTCACGGCCGTCGTCTTCCTCGACCTCGACGGCTTCCGCCCCATCAACGAGCAGTACGGGCAGGCCACGGGGGACAAGATCCTGCGGCATCTGGGCAAGCGCCTCGAGTCGTCGGTGCGCAAGGGCGACGTCGTGGCGCGTTACGGCGGCGACGAATTCGTGGTGGTGGCCGCCATCAGCGACCCCGCGGAGCTCGAAGCACTCGCCGCCCGGCTGGCCGGGGGCATCGAGGAGCCGGTCGAATTGCCCGAGGGCACGTTCTGCCTGAGCGCCAGCGTCGGGCTCGCCTATCCCGGGCCCGGCGACACCGCCGCCACGCTGCTCGGCCGGGCTGACGCCGCCATGTCGATCGCCAAGCACCACTCCGAGGGCGGCGGCAGCTACACCGAGCAGTAGGGCGCCCCGGCCGACGTCCTCGGCGTGCCCCGGGAGGACCTCGCCGTCGCCCCGGACTACCCTCGCTGGGATGACGTCCCGCGCTCGTCCCCATCCGCGTGAAGAGATCCAGGCCGCCGTCGACCGGTACCACGAATTGCGGCGCCGCATCGACGAGGGCCTCGAGCCCGACGGGTTCGGGGCCCTGGCCGACTTCTACACCGATGACGCCGTCTACGTGGACGCCGCCTGGGGGCGCATCGAGGGCAGGGCGGCCATCGCCCACTGGCTCGAGCACTCGATGGTCGGCCTGGGGGACTGGAAATTCCCCGTCGAGTTCACGGCCATCGACGGCGATGACGTCGTCGTGAAATGGACCCAGATCATCCCAGGCACCCGCGCCGACGGCTCGCCGTACACCCAGTCGGCGTACTCGCGCCTGCGTTACGCCGGCGACGGCAGGTTCTCGTACGAGGAGGACACGTACAACATGGCTCACGTCCTTGAGGACGTGGCCGCCAGCGGGTGGGCGCCCACCGAGCCCATGAACCTGCCGCCCCAGCACCCCGATCGCAACTGGGCGCTGCCGTAGCCGCCGGACCGCCCGTTGCGCCCGCAGGCGGGCGTGCCCGCCGCACGGTGCATCCACACCGACCGCCTGATCCTCGGTCCGGTGGCCCCGACCGTCGCCCGGCGCCGTGCCGTACGCGCCGACCCGGTCGGGTTGATGGGTGTCGCTAGCCCACCGGCGGCGAGGACGGCGGGGTCCCGGGCCCGAAGGGCCCGACCGTGAACCCGGCGGTCCCGAAGGTGAAACGCAGCGGTTGGGCGACCAGGATCGGCGTGGCCGCCTGGGGCGCCACGACGCCGAGCGAGAGGCCCTGGTAGCACTCGCCCGGGGTGCCCGACGACTGCTGGCCCGCGGGTAGCACCGAGGTACAGGTCACCGGGTAGGTGAACTCGAACCAGGCCCGCTGCCCGCTGGTCATGGGGACCGGCGCGGTCGCCGCCCCCGCCGCGCTGCCGACGGTCGGGTCGTCGTGGACCGGGGCGGCCAGCGTTCCGCCCCCGGGGGCCGTCACCGACAGGCCGACGTAGCCCGCCAGGGTGCACGGCGCCGCCGATGTGTCGGTCATCGCCACGACCTCGTAGAGGGTTCCCGCAGTGATCCGCCAGTTGTAGAGGTAGGCGTTGAGCTGTGCGGTGGTGCAGCGCGGCGGTCCGGGGATCGTCGTGGTGGTCGGGGCGGTCGTGGTCGCCACCGGCTGCGCCACCGGCCGATGGTGCTCGGCCCAGAGGTGGTGGGCGAAGACCACGCCGCGGTCGATCCCGAACGCGGCGGCACCGAGCGCGACGACGATCAGGACCGTCAGCGTGGTGACCTTGGCCCGGCGGATCCGGCGGCGATGGCGCACCATGCGGCGGACCCTCTGCTGGGTGACGAGGGGATTGCGTTGCTCCATGGGGTACACCAGAGTGCCGCATCAGCGGCTCGGGCGCGACCACGGTGTCGACGCCGCTACCGCGACGAACGGAAGAGGGGGTTCTCCGGTGGGTCGGCGACGGCCGGGAGGTGGTCGGGCGGCGGGCGCCGAGGGCGCCCCTGGTCGAGGGCGAGGCGGGTGGCGTGGCGGCGGTTCTCGGAGGCCGGCTCCTCGGCCTCCGCCTCGGGGTCGACCCCACCGGACGCGAACACCGGCAGGTCGTCGACCTGGGGGGCGGGGACCACGTCGTCGGCGACGGCCCACGGGACGCCCGAGGGACCGGGGAGCGGCCGAGGTCGACCGGGAGCTCGGGCGCGGTGGCGTCCGCAGGTCCGGTCGCGGGCGTCACGCGATCTCCGGCCCCCACAGCTGCGCACCCAGGCGCAGCAGGCCGGCGAGGTCGTAGACGTCGGTCTCGAAGTAGGGGACGCTGACGAGCGACTCGGGCACCGTGGCCAGCTCGGACCGCTGCTCGTCCTCGCGCTGGGCCACGATGCGGTAGTCGAGGTAGCTCTGGCCGATCTCGGTGAGGACGCGCCGGATCTGGTCGACGTCGCCCCCGCCCACCTCGGGCGCCAGTGCGGCGGCGAGCTCGTCGGCCCGATCGCGCACGCTCTGCGCCACGACCAGACCGGTCGGGTCGCGCAGGTAGTCGGGCAGCACCTTGTTGAGGACGATGGCCCCGAGGTGCAGGCGCCGGTCGACGAGGGCCTGCGCGAAGAACTCCGCTTCGCGCAGCGGGACGGCTTCGAGCGTCGACACCACGATGAACGACGTCCGGCGGTCGGCCATGAGCCGGTGCACGGCGCGCGCCCGCTCGACGAAACCGCCGTACATGGACTGGAAGAGGATGAAGAACTGGGCGATGTCCTCGAGGAACTGCGTCCCGAGGATCCGGTCGGCGACCTGGTAGAAGGGCCTCGACGCCAGGTTCACGAGCTTGGACCGGTACGGCACGATGAGCCATCGCAGCAGTCGGCTCGAGAAGAACTCCGCCATGCGCTCGGGTGCGTCGAGGAAGTCGAGGGCGTTGCGCGTCGGGGGCGTGTCCACGACGATGAGGTCGTAGGTCCCCTCGGCGTGGATCTCGAACAGCCGCTCCATGGCGATGTAGTCGTGGCTCTGGACGAAGCGCCCCGAGATGTTGCGGTAGAGGGGGTTCGACAGGATCTCGTCACGGGTCCGCTCGTCCGGCGCGTGCAGGCGGACCAGCGCGTCCCACGACTCCTTGGTGTCGAGCATCGCCGCCCACAGCTCGCCTATCGGCTTCACGCCGGCGTCCACGAAGGCGGCGTCGGGCACCCGGCGCTCGGTGTTGCCGATGCCCTCGAGGCCGAGGGCGTTCGCCAGCCGCCGAGCGGGGTCGACGGTGAGCACCAGCACCTTCCCGCCGATCCGGGCGGCCGCCATGGCCGCCGCCGCCGCCGCCGTCGTCGTCTTGCCGACACCACCGGGCCCGCAGGCCACCACGATCTCCTTCGAGGCCAGCAGGCCGTCGAGCGACGCCCCCCGATGGTCGGGCGCCCTCCCCCGGCGCGTCGCCATCAGGATCCCAGCTCCTCACCGAGCGAGCGCGCCACCTGGCGGATCGTGCGCAGCCCGTGCAGGCGCGTGAACAGGAACGGCAGGTACAGCATGGGCACGGCGGGGTCGATGCCGGCGCGCAGCCGTTCGAGGTGCGCCGCACGCGTCCGCCGGAGGGTGACAGCCAGGCGGGCGGCGTCGAGGACGGGGGACGCGTCGCCCTGCACCAGTCGCCCGAGCTCGGCGGACACCTCCGGGCGGCACAGCTCGGTGAACACCTCCTCCTCGCTGCGCCCGAACAGCTCGGGCAGCACGCGGTTGACGATCACCGAGGCCAGCTGCACCGTGGTCTCCGCCGCCACCCGGCCGGCGAGCTCGATCGTCTCGTTGACCGGCATCTCCTCGGGCGTGGTGACGATGGCGACCCCGGTGGTGGCGGGGTCCGACAGGATGTCGAGCATCCAGTCGGTCTGCGACCGGATGAGCCCGACCTTGACGAGCTCGTTGATCGCCTGGGGGGCCGACAGCTGCCCGACGATGTGCCCGGTGGCGGGGGCGTCCACGACCACGAGGTCGTAGTGGCGCTCGCGGACCTCGTAGCAGAACTTCCCCACCGTGAGGATCTCGCGGACCCCGGGGGCGGCCGTGGCCACGAAGTCGAACGCCTTCGCCAGTGGCCCGATGCGGCCCACCACCGGGATCCGCAGGTTGAGCCGCAGGTACTCGCGCAGGGAAGCCTCGGTGTCCATCGACATCACCCACAGCGACGGTTGCACCTCGCGAGCCGCGAAGCTCGTGGGGCCCGTCTCGAGGTAGGCGGCGACGTCGCCTTTGGCGTCGACCTCACACAGCAGCGTGCGGCGCCCGTGCTCGGCGGCGTGCAGCGCCAGGGCGGCGGCGACCGTGGTCTTGCCGACGCCCCCCTTGCCGGTGACGAACAGGAGCCTGCGGTCGAGGAGCCCCACCATGGGGCGCGCCGCGCCGGTCACCGGTCGAGGCACCGACCGGTCGGGCTCAAGGGGCGCCGAAGCCGACCCGGCGCTCGTGGGTGGGTGCCCCGACCTCGATGTAGGCGACCTTGGCCACGGGCACCGCCACACGCCGGCCCTTGCGGTCGGTCAGCCACAGGACGGCGTCGTCCCCGCTCAGGGAGGACTCGATCTGCGCGATGACTGCGTCGCGGTCGGCGTCCTCGCCCAGTTCGACCTCGAGCTCCTTGGCGCTCTGCACGATCCCGATGCGCACGTCCACCTGTGCCTCGCTCCTCCGCTCTGACCATGCCCCCGCCCGGGTGGCGACCGACCATACAACTGTGGGCCACACTAAAGCCCATGGAGCCGACTCCGGTCACGACGACCGAGCGGGCCCGCCGGTGGGCGGCCACCATGGCCGGGCACGGCGACCAGGGCGTCCGCACGGCGCACGCCGATTCGGGTGCGACCCTCGGCATCGACGGCCCCGTCCCCGCGCACGGCCGGGAGGCCCGCGAGGAGGTCGAGGACCTCGTCCTCGCCCCGGGGGCGACGCGGGCGGCGGGCGGGGGCCGGCGCACCCTGCCCGAGGAGCCCGACGCCCTGCGCACCTGCTTCGAGCGTGACCGGGACCGGATCCTCCACTCGTCCTCCTTCCGCCGCCTGGCCGGCAAGACCCAGGTGTTCATCTTCCCGGCGGACCACCAACGCACCCGCCTGACCCACGCCCTCGAGGTGGCCCAGGTGGCGACGGGGATCGCCCGGGCCTGCCGCCTCAACGTGGCGCTGACCGAGGCCATCGCCCTCGGCCACGACTGCGGGCACGGCCCCGGCGGCCACATGAGCGAGGACGCCCTGGGTGTGTTCCTGCCCGGCGGGTTCGACCACGCCGTGTGGGGCGCGGACGTCTCGCTCAGCGGGCTCAACCTGTGCGACGAGACCCTCGACGGAATCCGCAACCACTCGTGGTCGCGCCCCGCCCCCCGGACCCCCGAAGGGGAGGTCGTCAGCTGGGCGGACCGCATCGCCTACGTGTGCCACGACTGGGAGGACGCCGTGTCGGCCGGGATCGTCACGCCGGCCCTGCTCCCCGACGTGGTGCTGCGCCGCTGCGGCGACACCCGGTCGAGCCAGCTGGGGAGCTTCATCGACGGCATGGTGCGGGCGATGCTGCAGACGGGGCGGGTGGGGATGGACGAGGACCTCGCCGAGGCCCTGGCGGCGTTCCGGAGCTGCAACTACGAGCACGTCTACCTGCGCCCCGCATCGGTGACCCAGGGGGCCTCCGTCGTGGCGGTGCTGCGGGCGCTCGTGTCGCACTTCGCCGACCACCCCAACCGCATCCCCGACGTCAGCGGCGTCGGAGGCCTCGCCGGCGGGAGCGACGCGGCCGTGGTCGAAGCCGTCGCCTACGTGGCGGGGATGACCGACCGCTTCGCCCTGGGCATCGCCGTGTCGGACCTCGGATGGGACCCCGAGCGCCTGCCCCGCGGGATCGGCACTGTCAGCGGACGTTGAGCTCCCGCCGGTAGATGCGCGCCGGCCCGAGCTCCTCCATGCGTTGCGCCAGCGCGTCGAAGGCGGCGGCGGCCTCCCCACCGGGCTCCGACACGAGCACCGGGACCCCGACGTCGCCCCCCTCGCGCACCGCGGGCACGAGGGGGATCCGGCCGAGCAGCGGCACCTCGAGGTCGTCGGCGAGCGCCTGGCCGCCGCCGGCGCCGAAGAGCTCGTAGCGCCGGCCGTCGTCGCCGGTGAACCACGACAGGTTCTCGACGACGCCCCGGACCGACAGCTTCAGCTTGCGGGCCGCGTACGCCGATCGCTGGGCGACGCGCTGGGCGGCGGCCTGCGGCGTGGTGACGACCACGATCTCCGTGCGCGGGAGGTACTGCCCGAGCGACAGGGCCACGTCGCCGGTGCCCGGCGGCATGTCGACGAGGAGGAAGTCGGGCTCCCCCCAATAGGCGTCGACGAGGAACTGCTCGAGCGCCTTGTGCAGCATGGGCCCGCGCCAGATCACCGGCTGCTCGTCGGGGACGAAGAAGCCCATCGACAGGCAGCGCACCCCGTGGGCGATGGGCGGCACCAACAGGTCGTCGATGGCCGTGGGGGGCCGGCCGACCCCGAGCATCTTCGGCACCGAGAATCCGTAGACGTCGGCATCGAGGAGCCCGACGTCGTGGCCGCGTGCGGCGAGGGCCACTGCCAGGTTCACCGTGACCGACGACTTGCCCACGCCCCCCTTGCCCGAGGAGATCCCGACCACGCGGGTACGCGAGCCGGGCGCCATGAACCGGTTGGGCCGGCCCTCCTCGTGGCCGAGGGGCCCCGGAGGCCCGCCCGGGGCACCGTGGACGTGGCCCCCCCGGGCCGGCACGAGGTGCTCGACAGGCTCGCCGCCGGGCCCGAGCGCCAGCCGGCGATGCAGCTCGGCGCGCTCGTCGGTGGTCATGACGCTGAGCTCGACCCGGACGGGGCCGGCCCCGGCGACCGAGCCGACGGCCTGCCCGACCAGCGCCACCAGGTCGTCGGCGGCCGGCCAGGCGTCGACGGGCAGCGCCACGACGACCGAGGTCTCCCGCCGCCCGGCCCGCACCGAGCGGAGCATGCCGAGCTCGCCGAGGCTGCGCCGAAGCGCCGGGTCCTCGACCGCGGCCGCGGCGTCGCGCACTTCGGCTTCGCTGGGGGCCACGGGGCGTCTCTCCGAAGGGGGTCGGGCGGCGCGACCAGGGGTTTTCGGCCGGCTCACCAGGTAGACTAGCCGTGTGCACACCGCACCCGACCTCGGTCCCGGCGCGCCCGCGGACCGCCGGTTCTCCGCCGCGGTGGCGGCCGTGACCTCCGCCTTCGGCGATCCCACCCGTCGGGAGATCTACCTGCACGTGCGGTCGCACCCCGGCGTGACGGCGTCGGAGGTGGCGGCCGCCTTCTCGCTGCACCCGAACGTCGCCCGTCACCACCTCGACCGCCTGGCATCGGGCGGCTACCTCGAGGTGAGCCTCGAGCGCTCGCCCTCGGCCGGCGCGGGCCGGCCCTCCAAGCGCTTCCGCGCCGCCGACGGGCCCGGCGGGGACCCCACCCTCGACCTGGTCACGCATCGCGACGACCTGCTGGTGTCCCTCCTCGCCGAAGCCCTCGAGCTCCTGGGGCCCGCCGATGCGGAGCGCATGGCCGAGCGCGTGGGCGAGGACTACGGGCGCGTCCTGGCCGAGCGCATGGAGCCCGGCGAAGGGCAGCGGTCGCTGCGCGCCGCCATGCATGCCATCGCCGACGCCTTGACGGCCCACGGCTTCGCCGCCCATGCCGAGGACCGCGGCAACTCGACCGCCGTGGTGGCCGAGCACTGCCCCTTCGGCGAGGCGGCCACCGCGCACCCTGTCATCTGCGCGGTGGACCGGGGCATGGTGCGGGGGCTGCTGGCGGGGCTGTGCGGCTCGACGACCGAGGGGCCCATCCCCGTGGTGTTGTCGTCGAGGGCCCGTGGCGACGACGCCTGCGCCGCGCTGGTCTGACCCAGCTGGTCCGACGCTGCCGCGCCACTACCTCGACCACGCCTCGACCTCGCCGCCGCGCCCCGAGGTGGTGGCGGCGGTCATGCGCTGGCTCGAATCCTCCGGCGGGCTCGTCGGCGACCCCGGCCGCGTCCACAGCGAAGGGCGCGCCGTGCGCGCCGCGGTGGAGGCGGCACGCGAGCAGGTGGCGGCGCTGCTCGGCACCCGCCCGCGCCAGGTCGTCTTCACGTCCGGGGGCACCGAGGCGGTGAACGCAGCGGTGTGGGGCGCCACCCGGGCCCGACCGGGGCGCCCGACGGTGCTGGCCGACGTGGAGCACTCCAGCGTGCGCGAGGCTTCGGCCCGGGCCGGGCCCGTCGTGGCGGTGGCCGTCGACGGCACGGGACGCATTCACCCGGCCGTCGTCGAGGAGGCGCTCGACCGGGCGCGGCGCGACGGTCCTGGTGCCGCGCTCGCCCACTGCCAGGCCGCCAATCACGAGGTCGCCACCACCCAGCCCGTCGCCGAGGTCGTGGAGGTCTGCCGCCGGCACGACGTGGTCGTCCACGTCGACGCTTGCGCGGCGGCCGGGCACGTGCCCCTGGCCCTCGATGACCTCGGCGCCGACCTGGTGTCGGTGAGCGCGCACAAGCTCGGGGGGCCGCCGGGGATCGGCGCCCTGGTGGTCCGGCGCGGCACGCGCGTCGACCCCCTGCTCGTGGGCGGGGAGCAGGAACGCGCCCGACGCGGCGGCCTCGAGAACGTGCCGGGGATCCTCGGCTTCGGGGCCGCCGCCGAGGTCCTGGCCGACCCCGGCCGGTTCGGCCGCGAGGCCGCGGACGCCCGACGCCGCACGGCGAGGATCCTGCAGGTGGCGAGGTCCGTCGACGACGTCACGGTGCTCGGCGACCCCGACGACCGGGTGCCGCACGTCGTGTGCATCGCCGTCGGCGGCGTCGAGGCCGAGCCCGTCCTCCTCGCGCTCGACCAGGCCGGCATCGCCGCGCACTCGGGCTCGTCGTGCTCGTCCGAGTCGTTGGCGCCCTCCCCGGTCCTCGAGGCCATGGGGGCCGACGCCGAGCGCTCGCTGCGACTGTCGGTCGGTTGGTCGACGACCGACGCGGACGTCGACGCGTTCGCCGCCGCGTTCCCACGCGTCGTCGACCAGCTGCGCGCCCTACGGTCCTGACGCGCCCTGCGTACGGCGGTCGGCGGTCGACCGCCGGCCCGAGGCGGATCGCCCAGGACCTCCCGTGTTCGCGGTGCTCAGCCCACGACCGTGCCGTACATGTCGTTGAGCGGGTACGAGAGCAGTTCGAGCCTCTCGCCGTCGGGCCCGGGAAAGTAGACCGAGGACCCGACGATGTGCGTCTCGATCCCGGATGCTTCGAGCTTGGCCACGAGCCGGTCCCACTGCTCGGGGGTCACCGAGATGGCGATGTGGTGCAGGCCCCCGAACACCTCGCGGTACTCCCCCACGTCCAGGCCGGGAAAGTCGAAGTACGCCAGATAGTTCCCGTGGCCGACGTCGAAGAAGAAGTGCGTGGACCCCCGGTAGTCGCGGTTCTCGAACAGCTCGACCAGAGGAAACTCCAGGAGATCCTGGTAGAAGGTGATGGTCCGCTCGACGTCGCTACAGAGCAGGGCGAAGTGGTGCAGACCCCTGGCTGCTGAGGCTGGTCGTTCGCCCCGGGGCCGGAGGTGGCGGGCCTTCAAGGCCTCCCACTCCTCGCCTCGGTCGATGTCGCTCCCGTGCTCGGTCATCGGCTCGCCTGCATTCCCCGGACTGTACTCAGTGGGACGGCCGTGAGGTCGAGCGGGCACCGGCGATGCACGACCTCGTTGGATGCTGCCACCCCGCCGACCCCGCGCAGGTCGGTGCCGACTCGCTCGGGGGCGGGTGACGATCAACGGCACTGCGATCCTGCGCATCCGGGTCGGGCAGATCGTCGAGCACCGGAGTGGTCCGCACTGCCCGAAGGGTCACGGCCTGATCGCCTGAGCCCGACCGTGGGTCACCAGCCTGCGGATGCCGAGGGGTTGCCGACCACGAGCCACGTGGCCTCGAGGGTGGGGCGTGACCGAAGGAGAACGACGTGCCGGGCCACAGACGCCCGGGCGCCTGAGAGGTTCTCTCACTGCGCCCGGGCGCTGCGGCCAGGTGCCTGCGTGCCGTCAAGCGGCCGTGGTCACTCCCACCGCCCCGCCACCCGACACGGGCTGGTTGAGCTTGGTCCCGCCGAGCGACCCGAAGAACGGGCTGGGCGACGAGGCCGAGAAGCTGAACACGCCGCCGTCGGTGGCGAAGAGCCAGTAGCCGCTGTCACCGGGCATCGCCGCCATGCCCACCACCGGGGCGTTCAGCTTCTTGCCGCCCATCGACCCGTAGAAGTGCTGGGCGGCATCGCCGAAGGCGAACACGCCGCCGTCGGATCCCACCAGCCAGTAGCCCTTGCCCGTCGACGTCGGGACCATGCCCACGATGTTCTTGACGTGGATGCCCAGCCCCGGCAGCGAGTTGTAGGACTTGGCGTCGCCGAAGGCGAACACGCCGCCGTCGGATCCCACCAGCCAGTAGCCGAGGCCGGTCGACGTCGGGGTGATGCCCACGATGTTGTTGACCTGGATGCCCAGCCCCGGCAGCGAGTTGTGGGACTTGGCGTCGCCGAAGGCGAACACACCGCCGTCGGCTCCCACCAGCCAGTAGCCCTTGCCCTGGGTGACCGGCTGCTCCGGCGGGACGGCTGGTGCGTAGGGAGTGCCGGCCATGGCCACCATCGGGGTGTTGAGGGCCTTTCCGCCCATCGAGCCCACGAAGGGGGCGTCGCCCAAGGCGAACACCCCACCGTCGGAACCCACCATCCAGTAGCCGCCCTGGTCGGCGGTGGGCACCATGCCGGCGATGTTGTTGAGGTGGACGCCCAAGCCCGGCAGCGAGTTGTAGAAGCCGGCCGTCCCGTAGTTGAAGACGCCTCCGTCCTTTGCGGTCATCCAGTAGCCGGTGCCCGCGTCGGGCACGAAGAAGACGGCTTGGCCCCCGGGGGTCACCGTGATCGTGTTCTGAGCCGTGGTGGCGTTGGTGTCGGGGGCACCGGCGACCCACACCCCGTAGAACTCGTTGGTGACGGTGTTGCCGCTGACCACTGTGGCGGTCAGCTTCGGCCCGGCCGGCGGCGGGACCGCCGTGGCGGCGACGATGATGCCGGCCGGCTGCGGAGGCCCGTCGGTGGCCAGCCAGTCGTTGCCGGAGATGGTGTTGCCGAGGACCTTGACGCCCGTCACCAGGTCGGCGGCGAGGGGTCCGGCCGCCGGGGCGTTGGAGTGGACGACGACGCCCGGGATTCCCGAGCCGGTGACACTGTTGCCCTGCACGGTCACGTTGGCGACGTTGCCACCCGGGGCGTCCGCCGCCACCACGATGCCGCCGATGACCGGGCCGTGCGGGCCGAACTGGCCCGGCGAGCCCGTGAGGGTGTTCGCGGTCCCGGCCGAGGCGCCGCCGACGGTGATGTTGCTCACTCCGCTCGGGTTGTACGAAGCCACCACGATGCCGCAGCCGCCGTAGTTGCCCGAGACGGTGTTGTTCGTCACGACGTCGTTGGTGGCGGGGCTGTTCGTCCCGGGGTTCGGCGCACCGGGATCGATGCCGGGCGAGGCCGCGTCGTCGGCGATGCCGATGCCGCCGTCGGCGAGATTGCCGGTGACGGTGTTGCCGGTGATCGTCGAGTTGCTGGTCCCGGCCAGCTCGATGCCTTTGTTCTCGGCGATCCCGCTCGTGGGCGCGACCCCGTTACCCGTTACGGTCGAGTTCTGGATGGTGAGGCCGGTGGTGTCCACGGCCAGGATGCCGTGGTCGTTCGCGCCCGACACCGTAATGGTGTCGATGTTCACGTTCGTGGCAGCGGACCCGACGAAGATCCCCACGTCGCAGCCGGTGGCATCGACATTCGCGGTGATGTGCTGCGAGGCGGTGGCCACGAGCGCCGCGCTCAGGCCGGTGCCACCCGCGTTGGCCGTGCAGACCGCAGCGTCAGCGACCCCGGGTGAGGCGGTCAGGGCCACGCCCACGAGCAACGGGAGGCCGAGCGCCATGGCCAGTGTCCCGACGAGCCTCGACGCCCGTCCGGGCGAACGGCGCGGCACGGCGGCCAGTCGGCGTCCGGTGACGACACTCAAGATGCCTCGGCGCGATCGTTTCTCGTTCATACCACTCATCCTCCGCTTCGCTCTCACCACGTCGAGCCGATGTCATTGGGCGTCGGGGTGCAGCCCGCTTTCGCGGTGGCATTCTCCCGAGCCGTCGGCCGGCTGGTCACTGTAGCGGCACCCTAGGACTCCTCGCGCCCCACGCGTTAGGGCCATTTGACCCTTGTGCTCCACGTCCGGCCCGGCGAGCAAACCTGATCTCGCTCGACGTGCTGAAGGCGACCCGTAGAGCGGTCATACGAGGGGCGCTCGACGAGGTGAGGTCGGCATGGAGTTCAACAGGCGTGGAGTTCAACAGGCGTTGAGCTGAACGGTCCAGCCCTGGGCCTGCGTGTATCGGGCGGCGAACAGGAGTCCCCCGATGTCGCCGTCCCACGCGCCGCTTCCCGGAGCCAGTGGTGCGACGTGGTGCCAGGTGATCGGCAGAAGGGCGATGAACCGGGAACCGCCGCACTCTCCACATCCCGAGTTGGCCTCGAGAATGTGACGCAGCCATATGGCGAGATCGGCGGCAGCCTGCGAGCCGGGGTCGACGGGGGCGACGGGTTGTGCGTGGGACGCGGCTATGCGAGCGGCGGCCATGTCGGCCGAGAAGGAGCCGGCTGCCGTGCTCCCGCTGCCCAGGCAGGTCAGCAGGTAGTCGGCGGCGGACAGGGAGCCGGGCATGGGATTGGCTCGGGGGATCGTCGTTCCCGGCCGGGCCTCGACGAAACCACGGAAGGCGTAGTAGCGCGACACCAGGTCGCTCTGGACTGTCAGCACGGGCAGCAACACGTCCGGCGGGAGCCCGGCGGGGATGTCCTGCGCCGTCGGGGTCGGGTCGGCGGCGGCGATGGCGTCGAGCGTCGACTGGCTGATCGTGATCTCGGTCGTCCCGATAGCCCTGTTGGCATCGGTCGCCGCGGCCTTCAGCTTCTGGTCGATGTCGGTTGCGGCGGTGAAGAACGCGGTGAGATCGTCCAGTGCACTCGGCGGTCGGGTGGTAGATGTCGTACTCGCCGAAGTCGAGCCGGTGCGACTCGGACTCGTTGTAGACGTGCTCGTGCACGAAGCACCGACGAGGACCGCCAGCACCATCGCCACGACTGCTCTGCGCACCGCGAACCTTCTTCCGCCGCAGGACCCATCGTCTGTCAGGCGCGCCTCTGACGGCAGGGCCGGAAGTCCCGCCGAGGCTCGGGCCACCCACGATCGGTGCCCGATTCCCGACGTGTGGTAGTGGGACAGCCAGCACGATGCCGGTTCCGATGAAGCGTGAGACGCCCGTCGACCACCGTCTCCGGGTCGCTCCCGAGCCCCGAACCAGGACGTTCGACCCTGGCACGCCCAACAGGGCCGGCGAACACTGGAAGTGGAGCGGAAGGTGGACCATGAGAACAATCGAGCAGGGACGCCAGCCTGTCGAGGCTCCTCGTAAGCCGACGAGCTCTCTGGCTCGTGCGTGGGCCGCGATTGCGCTGATACCGGTGTTCTTCGTGGTCGCCATGGCCGCGGGTGAGGGCACGATCTCCGGGCTCGGCTATCCGGTCGGCGGTGACTATCCGTGGTGGGTGAGCCTGCTTTCCGACCTCGCTGCCGTCGCGGTGGTCCTGGTCCCTTGCGTTGCAGCGGTGATCTTCGGCGCCGAGGCCAAGCGGGCCGGGGCCCGGCGGGCGCTGATCCCCGTCGTCATCGGGGCAGTTGCGGGGGCGGCATGGCTGGTTCTCACCATCGTCTCGGAAATCGGCCCGTGAGTTCGCAACGGGTGTGCAGTCCTATCTGAGCGCTCGATGCGAGCGGTCCGGCCCTCCATCCGTTGCGGGCCCGCGGGTCTGGCCGATGTCCCGAACGAGTCCCTGTCTACGCCTCAGGGCACGCTTCAGGGCACGCAACACGGTCGTCGAAGTCGGGTGCGTATGGCCCCAGGCGGTGGACCTGACGACGCCACCTCCACCATCGCGCGGGATGGGCAATCCGACGGACGTCAAAGGTACGAGGGCCGATCCAGACTCGGGGGATCCCGAGAACACGGGTTTGGTAGTCCGCACGGCGCAAGCCGCCCGGGAGCTGGGGTATCCCGAGTACCCGCTTCGACTCCTCTCCCTCATGAACCACGTCGTCTTCTTCCTGAGCCCCGACGCCTCTGGTCGGGCGCGGCCCACTGGCCGCATGGCTGCATCGGGCGTCCTGGACAATCCTACGTTGGCCCCTCGTGCATCGATTTGGACGGGCTATCACTGCAGCTGGTGATGGCCGGGTTGTCTGCTCCCGGGCCGGGCTGCCCTGTTCGGAGGGACACCCCGGCGATGTCCCCCGGTTTGTGGCGACACGACAGGTCGAGGCTCCCTCCCTCGCATTAGCGTCGACCGCCGTGGGTGACGGAATGGCCTATAGCGAAGAATCCGAGCGCGGTACGAGCCGCGAGACGCTCGATGCCCCTGACACGCGGCTGGATTCGTCGGCTTCGCCACCATCGCAGGTGGTGAGCCGCAGGGCCCTGGTGGCGGAGGTCTGGATCGTCCTGGCACTGTCTCTCGGCGCGTCTGCCGCCTACGCCGTGCTCGATCTGCTCCACTCACTGACGATCGGCATCCCACTGCGTTCACAGCGTGCCGTAATCAACGCACCGGCCGTGGCCAACAGCTCACTGCTGAACCTCGCCTACCAGGTGGTGGGCATCCTCGTCGCCCTTGTGCCGGTGGCGCTTGTCGTGTACCTGCTCGCCCGATCGGGCGAGCAGGTCTCGAACATCGGCATCGACACGGCCCGAGTGGGAAGAGAGGTGCTGTGGGGATCGGCTCTGGCCGCGGGGGTCGGCGGCGTGGGGCTCGCGCTGTACATCGGCGCATATCACGCTGGCTTGAACGTGCGTGTCGTGCCGACCAGTCTGCCGGCGGTGTGGTGGCGCATCCCCGTTCTCGTCCTCGTCGCCGTGGAGAACGGGGTGCTGGAGGAAGTGGTCGTGTGCGGCTTCCTGCTCCACCGGCTGCGCCAACTGCACTGGGGAGACGACCGCTCGCTG